>JBKDZY010000113.1:0-4181 GCA_047971765.1 Hyphomicrobiaceae bacterium
GATGCAATATTCAGTGACTGCCGCTTGCTCAGCGCACGCGGCTTGGGTTCATGTAGAGGTATGTTTCCTGCCGCTGCAGTATCGGGAAAGAACGCCCGCATTGCATCTGGAGTTACAGAGAATTGATGTGGCGCCGCGTCGACCGCTTGAAGACCAGCATGCCGCAGAACAACTGGAGCACCATGACAAGGTGGGCGCCCGCGTACTCGGTCTTGACGCGACCACGCCAGTGACCGGTGATCGAAACGAAACGGCCATCCAGATGGGCAATGGTCCGGTCCCGCTCATCCAGCAGGGTGTAGTCACCACCGAGATTGATCAGGTCGCGACGCAGCCGATAGAAGCGCGGCTGACCGCCATCCATCAGGAAAAACGCGAAATTCTCCGGCAGCAATGGCCACTTGTCCGCCGAGCGCTCCAGATGAACGACGAACTCGTGGTCGCCAATGTTCATCGCATAGGCGGTCACGGGGAAACCGCGGGCGCCCAGGGTCTGTTGCAGCGAACGGCCAACCATCAAGTCCATGGATGCGCGCCAGTTCAACGTTTCGTTGTACAGCTTCATTACGAGACGGCGCTCGATGCCGTTCGACTTCTTCCAGATGTCGGCGCGATAGCCGATCAAACCGGTGCGCTCGCCGTTCTCGATGACCTCGGCATAGATGTCCATGTCAGAGGTGAACTGGCGCGATTTCGCCTTGTTGCGGCTGTGCTTGTAGATGCCGAATTCGACATCGTTCAAGTTGGTGAGCCAGACCGAGACCTCGAACTCGTGCCACGGTCGGTTGGCCTTCACCGCCTTCGACGCCCGCACATGCTTCTGCGATGGCGCTTCAACGCCGGCCTGCTCAAGCACCTCGGCGCGCGCGTCAGATGCCGCATCAGCGGCCGCTGCTTCCGCTCTTCGGATGATCGCGTCGGGTTTGCCGCTGCCGTCAGCCATGCACCATCTCCCTGTCAGGAGGCGCCAAACGCCTGGTACACGTGACATTGCGGACTATTGGGCGCCGAATCAGTCGCAATGGTAGCAGAAGTTAAAAGATCGTGTGGGCTGCCCCCCGATGTTCGGCCCTTTTTGTTGCAGAAACAGTTGTTCGAGTGCGCAAGGACGCACTGTGAGCGCAAGCCGGTTGGCGGCCCGTGCCGCCGAAATTCAATTCGGGCCTTGTGTCGTGGCGCCTTCTTGTGAGCAACTGTCAAATGGGTGACAGGCGCGGGCCGATCACGTCCCCGCAGATGGAGAGCAGCGCGGTGACTTTGGTTTTCGATTGGAATTCATGGGCGCGGCTGGATGCGGTCGGTCTTGCTGAGCTGGTGCGCAAGGGTGACGTCTCGGCCAGCGAGGTGGCACAGCAGGTGGCGGCAGGGGTGGCCAAGGTGAACCCGGCCATCAGCGGGGTGGTCGAGCTGTTCGACGATGCGATCTCGGACCCCGCCGGCAACAGCACCAATGTCGAGGGGCCGTTCGCCGGTGTACCGATCCTCATGAAGGATCTCGGTCCGACCGTGAAGGGCCGGCTCCAAGAAATGGGATCGCTCTACATGCGCGGCAATCGCCCTGCCGCCGACAGCTTTCTCACCAGCCAGATCCGCAAGGCCGGTCTCAACATCATCGGCCGGACGACGACCCCTGAGTTCGGCGTATGCAGCTCAGCCGAGAATCCCGCCCTCTACATTACCCGCAATCCCTGGAATACCGAGTTCACGAGCTACGGCTCATCGGCAGGGACGGCCGTGACGATTGCCGCCGGCGCCATACCGTTGGCACACGGAACCGATGGTGGCGGGTCGATCCGCATCCCGGCCGGGGCCAATGGGCTGATCGGGCTCAAGCCGTCGCGCGGCGTGCTGTCGATCGCCCCCGGACTATCGGACATCACGGGCTATGTCTCTACACAGGGCTGCCTCAGCCGCAGTGTGCGCGATACCGCGGCCTTCATCGATCATTGCCGCGGAGGGGCTGCCGGCGAGTTCATGCCGTACTGGTTCCCTGACGAGCCCTATTCGGCACTGATCACGCGCGACCCCAAGCCGTTGCGCATCGCGCTGTCGCACGAATGGGGCGATTACCGCGCGGAACCGACGTTCATTGCTGAACTGGAGCGGATGGGGCGCCTGCTCACGGACCTCGGCCACACCGTCGACTGGGCATTGCCGGACGTCGACTTCCGAGCCGCCTTCGATGCGCAGACCACCTGCTACATCAGCAATTTTGCGCAGGTCATCGCGGGCATGCTGAAGGCGCGCGGCCTCGCGCGGCCGCCCGGCGATCTGATCGAGCCCATGAACATCCGCATCTGGGAGGCCGGGAAGGACACGAGCTATACCGAACGCTTTGCGATGCAGGCGACATTCAACGACACGGCGCGTGCGTTCGGTGCGTTCTTCGAGCAGTGGGACATCATCCTCACCCCCATCACGGCGTTGCCCACCGTCCCCATCGGCACCCGGAACTACCTGACGACAACCGACCAGACGTCGGTTCGGGAGTGGTTCGGAAACGTGTGGCGCAACTTCGCCTACACGCCGCTCGCCAATCTCTGCGGGATACCCGGCATTTCATTGCCGCTCGCGCATCAGGATCACGGCCTGCCGCTCGGCATCCAGGCGCAGGCCAGGCAAGCCAACGACGGGATTCTGTTGCAGCTTGCGGCCCAGATCGAGCGTGCCATCGGTGGTGCCTGGAATGGCGGGCGCGTGCCTCCGGTTCACGTAACCGCGTGAGCCTGGGTCAGTTCCGGTTAAGTCGGAAACGCTATGGAGCTGGTTTTCGCTCACGGACCGCACCGGCCCAAAGGCCTGGTCCTGCGCGGGCGCGGCGCACACGCCGGGCCGCGGTTGCGACCTGAGCGTTTCCGCCTGGAGCGGAACCGCTATAATCCTGAGGAGCAACGCCGCTCTTCAATGACGGTCCCGACCAGTGCGGGAACTCTCCGCAAGGCTATCCGCGGGTTCCGAAAATGGCCGAGCCCACCCGCACATGCGTCGCGCCCAGATTGACGGCGGTCTCGTAGTCGGCGCTCATGCCCATGGAGAGCTTCTCGAGGCCGAATTCCTTCGCCAGCTTGGCCAGCAGCGCGAAGTGCACCGCGGGCTCCTCGTCATGCGGTGGAATGCACATCAGGCCGATGACGGGCAGCTCCAGTTCATCCCGTGCCAGCCGGAGCAAGACGCCCGCGTCCTGCGGTGCAACGCCTGCCTTCTGCGATTCCTCGCCGGTATTGAGCTCTATGAAGAGGTTCGGCCGGCGTCCCACCCGCTTCATTTCGGCGGCCAGCGCGTGGGCGATCTTGGGCCGGTCAACGGTATGGATGACATCGAACAGCTCGACCGCTTCGCGTGCCTTGTTCGACTGCAGCGGCCCGATCAGATGAAGTTCCACCCCGGAAAACTCTGCCCTGAGACCCGGCCACTTGGCCTTGGCCTCCTGCACGCGGTTCTCCCCGAAAACCCGTTGGCCTGATTCCAGGACCGGCCGGATGTGGTCGGCGCCGAATGTCTTCGAGACCGCCACAAGCGTGACCTCGCCCGCGGTGCGATGGGCCTCGCGGGCGGCGACAGCGATATTGTCGCGGACTGCGGCCAGCCGCGCTGCGGCGGTCGCGGCATCGAGACGGGGTTGGTCGTCGGTCATCGTGCAATCATCCTCGATTGGCGCCCCTCACGCGGCGGTCCCGCACCTTCAACACTCTTGCCGCAGCGCCTGTCAACGCCTCGACGCGGCATCAGTCCATGTCCGGTGTGATCACGTTCTGGGGACTGTTCGACAAGAGCGCCGCCCGCATGGTCTCGGCAGCCTTCACCCGGGTGTCGTGGTGGGCTTCCGGTGAATAGAACGCGGCGTGGGGCGTTATGACGAGCCGACCGGTCAGCCACGGCTCGCGTGCGCGGTAGGCCGCAATCAGCTTCGGCAGCGGCGCGACCGGCGGCTCGACCGGCACGACGTCCAAGCCGGCGGCAGCCAGATGGCCGCTCTTGAGGCCCTCGTAGACGCCGTCAATTTCGACAATCGGACCGCGCGCGGTGTTGACGAGCACGGCGTTGGGCCGGAGCTTCCTGATCGCGTCGGCATCGACGAGGCCCCGCGTGTCGCGTGTCAACGGGGCGTGGATGGAGAGTACGTCGGTTTCCGATAGCAGTGCCTCAAGGGTGCGCGCCCGGGCCACTCCGATGGCGAGTTC
>JBKDZY010000114.1:0-3470 GCA_047971765.1 Hyphomicrobiaceae bacterium
CCCCACGGCGCGCCTCATGCACGCCGCAGGTCGCCTCCGTCCGGCATCCGAATGATGATCAGCCTATCACCTGCGGCCACGGCGCAACGTTTCTGACGGCAGCTCTCCAAACTCATCGCGATAGATCTTCGCGAAATAGCTGAAGTCCGTGAACCCGCTTTCCGCGGCAATACTCGTGACACTATCCACAGGCCCTGGCACCAGCAGCCGCTGATGGGCATTCTGCAACCGGCACCGAATGAGAAACTCGCGGGGCGAACACCCGACCCGACGCTGAAACGCCACCTGTAGCGATCGCAAGCCAACACCAAATTGCGTCGCCAGATCGCTGATCCGTATCGGTTCACTGGAGTGCGCGCTGATATACTCCTGGGCCCGCCTGACGATCAGGTCGCCCGGTTCGGCAACGATCCGCTCATCCCGGGTCGGGACCGTGACGCAGGCCGCCATCAGGCCAAGAAGAACATCATCGAAGCTCGACCGGACAAGTGCCCCGAGCCCTTGATTGTCCAACGTCATCATCTCGCGAAAGATCACGATCAGGTTTCGCGACAACGCCTCCCCGACAGGGTCATCCAGCGCAATCGTATCGAACGGCTTGGTCCGCACCTCCGGTTCGCGGTCCGGGTCCTTCAGTATGCGGGCGTGGTGCCTGATCTCTGCCACATCGACGAACAGCGACAGGGCCTCGACCTTCTCCAGAGAGCTTCCGCGCCCCTCCGCCGACGGCGACAGCAACAAGGCTGACCGCCGCGCAAGGCATTCATGGCTGTCGTCCTTGTCCTTGATCGACAAACCGGACTTGAGCGGCAGAAGGAATTGGAACTGACCGCTCGGCCTCACGGAAAATTCAACACCCGAGTTCGTGGTCAGATGGAGGTTGCAGGAAGCAAGACGTCCACCGGCATAGCGCACATGGAAATCTTCCCCCCGGCCGGGAAACGTCACCGAACAGACTGAGGGTTCAGCACGCGACAGATACGACTCCGCTGCCTCCCGGCTCTCGAACACGTGTTTGCGCAGTCCCGTCTGCATCGGGGTACGCTCGGGCGAGACATCACATTCTTGCATGGCAGACTTGCGTTAATATATTCACGTTTCCAGATCCATTTTCGCTTTGTCCGTAGCAAATGGTACTTAACCCATGCAATTTCCATATCTGCGTGGGGGTCGCAACAGAATTATTTTTTGCGGCCATCACTAACGGCGCCGAAAAGTGGGTCGGCAAAGAGCCAGCGACAATCAAGATCGCCAGTTTCTCCGCAGGCACTGCTCCGGAGAAAAGGCAATGTCCAGGAATTGAGAACTCCGGGTTCATTTTCAATTCCGAACGTCCAATCATCCAACAGGTTGGGGCCCACACCGAATTGAGACCGAGAACGCGAAACACGCTGTGTTTCGTGCCAGAGAGGTATTGCCAGGTGGTATCCCTGATCTCCCGTCCGGCCGAGCGATCGAAGTCGCCTGCGAAGAAGGATGCAGAGGCGATGGTTCGCAAGGGCGAGCTTGCCATCGCCGACAATGATCTCGCCAGCGCCCGCCGCTTCTACACCAACGCCGCACGCAGGACTCCTGATAGTGCAGCCATCCAGCATCGTCTCGGCATGGTTCTCGCGGCGCTGGGTCAGCGCAGCTCCGCAGCCGAGCATTTGGCGACTGCCATGCGCCTCGATCCCGCTCGCATTGCAGCAGCCCGCGAACTCGAACGAATACTGACCCAGGGCGTTTTGCCGGAACGGACAAGGTTGGACAGCGAAGGCCTGATCGCCGCCATCGCTTTCGACACGCTCGACCGTGATCTCATGTGCGCTGCCGCCATGCATCAACTGGCGTCCGCCAATCCCCTGGCCAATCTTCTCTCGCACGCCCGCGAAGTCGGATTCGATATAGTTGCCCGAAGACAGTGTGTCGAACGCACGCGCGACCTCCTGACAAACGCCTTGTTCATAACGGTTCTCGAGCATGGCATCATCACACGCCATGACATCGAACGCCTGCTTGCCGCCATCCGCAAGGCACTGCTTCTCGACCTCGCCGAACATCGCCTCCAGGAGGCAAATCTCAACCGGTTCGTCGCCGCACTCCTGAAGCAATGCTGGCGCAACGAATTCGTCTGGTTCGAGACGGACGCAGAAAAAGCGCAACTCGACAACATGACCGTTGATCCTGAAGCCATTGCCTCGGGCAACATGCAGGCGTGGCACAAGCTTGTCGTGGCCTCGGCCTACCGGCCGCCGGAAAGCCTGCTTCCTGGTTCGTTGCCGCAGGAGTTCTTCGAGAAACTTCCGGACACGCCCGTGCGCAGCGCCTTCATGCAGCGCCTCGACGAGATCTCCAGGATTCGCATCTATTCACAGGCAATCCCGGTGCTGGGAAGTCTGGCCGACGACACATCCCGGCGCGTTGCCAGCCAGTACGAGGTCAACCCCTATCCACGGTGGACGGCGGCGCCCGTCTATCCTGAATCAAATTATTTTGATCACATCGCCCATCATTTCGCACCTGGACGTCTGGCTTTTTCGTCCCGCCCCTTTAATGTCCTTGTCGCGGGGTGTGGCACGGGCCGGCAAGCCGTTTCAGCCGCCCTCGATTATGGCCCCAACGCCCAAATAACCGCACTGGACATTTCCGCATCCAGTCTGGGATACGCGGCATTTATGGCGGATAAGTTCAAAACGAAAAATATTTCATTCCATTACGGCGACATTAATAAAATCCTGGACGACCAGCCGTCATTTGTGGAACGCTTCCACATAATAGAATGTGGCGGTGTCCTGCATCATATGGCGGACCCATTTGAAGCCTGGAAGAAACTCATCAGGTGCCTGGCCCCCGGCGGTATCATGGCAATCGGTCTCTACAGCAGTACGGCGCGGCGCAATCTACCGGCCCTGCGCGCGCAGAAGGACTGTCCGGGCCCTGCCGCCAGCGACACCGAGTTGCGAACCTGGCGCCACACCTTGTTCGAGCGCCAGACGTTCCCGGGATCGGAATTCCTGCGCAACCGCGACTGCTACGTCGCCAGCGGCTTTCGCGATCTCTTCCTGCATGTGAACGAACACGTCACCAGCCTGCCCGAGATCAAGAATTTCCTGGCCAATAACGGACTGGCCTTCAATGGCTTCGTGGATCTGCCGGTGGAAGCCTTGCAGCGCGATTTTCCGGAAGCGACCTCTCCCGGTGATCTCGACCAGTGGGCAGCCTGGGAAGAACAGCATCCCAACGCCTTCGCCGGCATGTACCAGTTCTGGTGCTCGCACGTCTGACGCCCGCTTTCGGCGCAACCAGCCCCAGGAGCGCCCCGCCTTCCGGCAATCGTCAGCCGGCAGTTTCAGACATAATCCAGTCCAGGAACGTATCGGACCCGCCCATGACGGGCAGCACGACAACGGCCGGGTTATCGTAGGAATGCAACACCTTGACCGCCCCGACGATACGTTCGACAAGCGCGCGCCGCGTCTTGATGATGC
>JBKDZY010000115.1:0-3776 GCA_047971765.1 Hyphomicrobiaceae bacterium
CGATAGCCCACATCGACGCCCAACGCTTTTATGAGGTGCAGAAAAACCTCACGCTGACCGGCCATGTGTTCACCGTTTACATCCCTGTTGTCAGCGAGATGTTCTTTTCGAGTCTGCCCGAAGAGCAGCAGAAACTTCTGCGGGATGCCATGGCGGAAACCGAAATCTATCAGCAGGAACTCGTCGATTCAGAAGAAGCCGGCCAACTTCAGAAGATCCGAGAAGCCGGTGTCGAAGTCGTCGAACTGACGCCGGAACAACAGAAGAAGTTTGTGGAGCAGACTGAGTCCGTTCGCGCGGCCTATCGCGACGAGGTTGGCCCCGAGGTCTTTGATTCCTGGGTAGCCGCCGTCGCCGCCGAAACGGACGACTGAGCCCTTCGCACCGAACCGTGAAAACAGGTAGCTGGCCGGCTTGCTGTGAACCGGCCAGCGCTTCCGAGCAAGGGAGGGGAACATGACCGCAATCAAGTGGTTTGACGAAAATATCGAGAAGGTACTGGTCGCGTGCCTGCTCGCGTTCATCGTGCTTCTGATCAGTTTCAACGTGATCATGCGCTATGTCTTCAATTCGTCGCTCTCTTGGGGAGAGGAACTGACGCTTTGGACGTTCGTTTGGTTTATCTGGCTATCTGTGAGCTACGGCTTCCACAAACGGGAGCACATCCGCATCACGGTGTTGCGTGACATCCTATCCGATCGGGCACAACTGATCCTGGATATGCTCGTGGACATTCTGATCCTGATTTTCCTCGCCGTTCTGACATTCGAGTGCATCAAACTGATCCAGATGCCGTTCGTGGCAAAACAGCACTCCGTGGTGCTCGGCCTGCCCATCCCGATCCTGTATGCATCTGCGCCGGTAGGTGCGACCCTCTCTGCCATTCGACTTGTGCAGCACATCTTGCGGACTTTCCGCCTTCTGCGGCAACCCGCTGACGAAGGACAATCCGAATGATCCCGACCGTCCTCTTCATTTCCCTGGTTCTTCTTCTTCTTCTCAGCGTCCCCATCGGAATCTGTCTCGGCCTGGCGACGATGCTGGTCATGCTGTTCGTCGACGGCACCCCGCCAATGGCGCTGCTCGCTCGTTCGGTGGTGACCGGCGCCGACTCCTTCCCGCTCATCGCCGTCCCGCTCTTTGTTCTTGCCGGCGACCTCATGCAAAGCGGAGGAATGTCGCGCCGTCTGGTGGCTTTCGCAAATGCCCTGATCGGTCATATCCAAGCCGGCCTCGCCTACGTGAACGTTCTTGCCTGCGTCTTCTTCGCAGCAATTTCCGGATCCGCTCCGGCAACAGTGGCAGCTATCGGCTCCAACTTGATTCCCGAGATGGAAAAGGTGGGTTACACCCGCCGCTTCAGCAGTGCTCTGACCGCATCTTCGGGCATGATCGGCGTAATGATCCCACCCAGCATTCCGTTCATCATCTATGGCGTCACTGCCGAAGTCTCGATCGGGAAGCTGTTCCTCGCCGGCGTTATTCCGGGTCTGATGTTCGCGCTGATGTTCATGTTGATCGGGCGCATCATCCTGCGAAAGCAAGGCGCTGACCTCACGGCGGGCAAGCCGTTCTCGGCGGGGACCGCCGCAGCAACCTTCCGATCCTCCTTCTGGGCACTTCTTGTTCCAGGTATCATTCTGGGCGGCATCTATAGTGGTGTCTTCACACCGACCGAGGCAGGTGCGGTCGCCGTGGTCTACGCAGCACTGGTCGGCATTTTCGTCTATCGAGACATCTGCTTCGCCGACTTGCCCAAGATCCTGGCAAAAAGCGCGCTTACAAGCGGCACGATCCTGATTCTCGTGATCATGGCGACGGCCTTCGGTCGGTTGGTGACACTGGCTCAGATCCCGACGCAGCTGGCTGATGGTCTGACCAGCCTGTCGAGCAACCCGATTGTCATCCTGCTGCTCATCAACCTTCTGCTGATTGTCATCGGCATGTTCATGGAGACGATCTCATCGATCATCATCCTGACCCCGATCCTGTTGCCGGTAGCGACCGCAATCGGCGTGGATCCGATCGTCTTCGGGGTGATCCTGACAGTGAACCTCGCTATCGGCTTCTGCACGCCGCCACTGGGCGTGAACCTCTTCGTGGCAAGCAGCATTTCTGGAGTTTCCATCGAACGGATCAGCCTTGCCATCCTGCCCTTCTTCGCAGGGATGCTGGCACTGCTCATGCTTGTCACTTACGTGCCAGCTCTTTCTCTCGCCCTGCCCTCGCTCTGGTGATCGCCATGGACCTGGGACCGATCATGGTCACGATAGAAGGCGGGATGGACTATCCCATGCCCGCCCTCACACCCGTCGCCCAGCATTTCGACAGACCCAGGGTATCGGATGTAGGACAGGCGATACGCGCGGAAATGTCGCGAATTCCGGCAGAAGTGGTCGCAGGCAAGGAAATCTCTATCACAGTGGGAAGCCGGGGCATTGCGGAATTGCCGTCGATCATCCGGTCTCTGGTTACAGAGCTTCGCCATCTCGGCGCCATGCCTTTCATCGTTCCATCGATGGGCAGTCATGGCGGCGCAACCGCCCAGGGACAGACCAGTATTCTAGCCGGATACGGCATCACCGAAGATACCGTCGACGCACCGATACGTTCGTCGATGGAGGTCGTGGAAGTGTGCCGCCTTGACGACGGAACCCCGCTCTACATCGACCGAACCGCCTACCAAGCCGATGGCATCGTGATCGCGAACAAGATCAAGCCGCATGCGGATTTCAAGGCGTCATATGAAAGCGGGCTCGTGAAGATGCTTTGCATAGGCCTTGGAAAGCACAAGGGCGCGGTCACGCTGCATGACCACGGCTTTGGGCGGTTCCACGACCTGTTGCCACGTGCGGCGACGGCCCTTCTGGAAAGGCTCCCTGTGATTTTCGGGTTGGCCATTCTGGAAAACGCCTTCGACGACCTCATGCATCTGGCGATTGTGCCGAAAGACTCCATCCTCGATCGGGAGAAGGAGTTACTGCAGTTGGCAAAAGCCTCCATCGGACGCTTGCTGGTGCCGGAAATTGACGTGCTCATCGTCGACGAGATCGGCAAGAACATCAGCGGCGAAGGCATGGACCCCAATGTCACCGGCAGGCCCGGATCACGCCTTCCAGGGTTCGATGCACCGACGATTCAGAAGATCGTTGCGCTCGGAGTTACCCCGCAGTCGCATGGGAACGGAGTGGGTATCGGGAGCGCGGACATCTCGACCCGCAGATGTGTCGAACAGATCGACCTCGGAGCAATGTACACTAACGCAATCACAGCCACCATTCTCGACCCGGCCAAACTTCCGATGATCATGAACTCGGACCGGGACGCGATCTGCGTCGCATTGAAAACCTGCAATCGAATCACGCCGGAGACGGCGAAAATCGTCCGCATCCGCAATACGCTGGAAGTGGAGAGCATCTCGGTTTCATCCGCCTTGCTAGCCGAGGTCGAACGGAACCCCCGCCTGTCTGTCCTAGGTGACCCAGCGGAGTTGATCTTCGATGCTTCAGGGAATCTGATCTGAGATTCCTACCCGTCTGAGGCTCCAAGCGCCATGTCAGCATGCCGTTCGGGGGACTGCAATCATCGCTTTCGCTTTTCGCGGAGATCGAGCGATTGAGCAGGTGTTCTACACAGCCCGGGGGATGGCATCAGCCGCTGCAATATCTTCGATGGTTTCCGCGTAGGTGAGAACGGCGGTGCAAAATTAGTCCACGGTGGCGGCGGGATAGTCCTGCTGCGGGCGGCGTGAAAACCGGCCACTTTGCTCTTCTTGC
>JBKDZY010000116.1:0-6123 GCA_047971765.1 Hyphomicrobiaceae bacterium
GCGCAGACGCACCGTATCGTCAAGGCGGAGAACACCCGGCTCCAAGGCGATGCCTTCGCGCGGCTCAGGCGCCTGAGCTATGCCCAATGCGAACGCTACTGCCTGGCTGACCGCCGGTGCAAGGCGCTGGAATTCTATCCGGGTGAGGCGGGACGCAGGCGCTCGTATAATTGTGCGTTGTTCAGCAATGTCCGCGCTGCGGTGCGGGCCCGGCATGTTCTTGCTGGTTACAAGCGCAGTGTCGTGGCATTGGGGCCGCCCCCGCCCTTGCCGCGGACAAAGTCCGTCGGCAAAGAGAACGAAAGCTTTGGGGCTGCGGGTACCGGGTCTGGAGGCGGCGGCGGCGGGGACGGGTCGATCGGTGCGCGCAAGCCTACCAGCCCTTCACGCAGTATTGGTGGCGGTCACGCCTATCGCAAGCCACCTTCATCCGGGTTTGGCAGCGGAGAGGGTGGGGCCCGTCCACCTCGACCGCGCGCCGTGGTCCCACCTCCGGCCCCGGCTCCGACGCCCGGTACGCGTGAAGGCGATTTCGGAACCACGCGCAGCCTGACGGTGCCACCATCGCCCGCCCCGTCAGCGTCCGCGCAGGCCAAGGCGACCGATGACAAGGGGTATCACGTCGTCCCGGTCTTCTACGGGACGGACCGCAATCGCAAGGATACGGACAAGCGTATCGCCTACGGCAGTGACAGGGCACGGCGACTTGAAATGGGGGAGGCACTGGTCACGGTGCCGCTCAGCCACAAGGTGCCGAACATCGAGCGGCCGTCAGCCTGGACGCTGCCCTGGTTCGGCACGATCTGGCAGGGCAGTGAAGATCCGAAGAAGCACTTTACCGTGAAGGAGATCCGCGCACTCAAGAAGGGTGATCTTTTGGCGCTGGTGAAGGAGCGACTCAAGGCTTCCAAGACTTTCCAAGACCAGTCCATCGTCTTTATTCACGGCTACAACATGGGCTTCGATGACTCGCTCTATCGCACGGCCCAGATCACCTACGACCTGCAGTTCGACGGGGCGGCGTTTACATACAGTTGGCCGTCGGGAGCGGGCTGGACGAGCTACCCTTATGACCGGGACAGCGCGCAGCAGGCCGAGCCCTATCTCTACGAGTTCCTGCAAATGGTGCAGAAGGAGACGGGGACGAAAAGCATCAACATCATTGCCCACAGCATGGGCAACCAGATCCTGTTGCAGGTTCTGCGCGATCTGAAGCGTCAGGGACCGGCTACCTCCAACATCAACCAGATCATCCTTGCCGCTCCGGATGTGGACCGTGATGCTTTCGAATTCCTGGCATCGCAGATCAAAGGCGTCGCCAAGGGGATTACGCTCTACGCCTCGTCCAACGACAAGGCGCTCGAGGCCTCAAGGATATTCGCGGGCAACAAGCCACGGGCCGGCGATGTACCGTCGCCGCCTGAAACGCCCGTGATCGTGCCGGGAATCGACACCATCGACATCTCGTCGGTCTCGACCAGCTATCTGGCACTCAACCATTCGAGCTATGCCGAGAATACGGAGCTGTTGACGGATCTGAAGAGATTGATCCGCACGGGGATCAGGCCGCCCAACCTCAGGCTGAAGGACTATCATCAGGTGTTGGTCGGGAACGGCGCCTATTGGCGCTACGGCAACTGAAAGGGCAACAGGTCTGGCCGGAGTTAGAAAGGCTGGCGCGGTAGGGACCCTGCCGTGCCAGCCTTTTTGTCTTGCGGGAGGGTCGATTGGGCCCGGATGTCACTGCTTATGCAATTTTGTGGGTTTCGTAGCATTGAAACCAGGGACTTAACGTTGCTTTTACTCGGTTTGCAGATGATGATCGAAGGACTCATCGTTGGGCTGCCTATTCAACCCAGGGCATCAAGCGCGCCTCCAAATGATCAGTGTTTTTCGGATATATCTTGGCCGAAGCTGGCAACAGGCTGGACGAGCGGATGCGCTGGTGGAGCTGCTCGATAGCGTTCCGGACTTCTTCTATCAGGTCAGCACTCTGGAAGATGAAGTCGCCAACGAATGCCGCAGCTCTGCCGAGCGGAGGTCTGCAACGCGGGTTGCGATGACGCAGGCCCATGTTCTCTTGCTGCCCTCGGATGCGGTTGAATTCTGCAACATCTGGCCCGGATGCGAGCTCGAGACGGCGCTGACCGGACTGCGACAACGGATCCCGGCGGTCGCGATTTATCCCCCGGGAGCCGAACCGACGGAAACGCCAATCACCAAGGCTGCCGATTTCACGGTGGGCTGGAATGCCAGCGAGATTGCCTGCACCATTCTGCAGGTCGTGGAGGCGGAGGCATGCGAACGGCGGAGGCGGCTTGCGCAACTCGATGCGGTCGCGGATGTGCTGTTGAGCCGGGGAGATGCCCTGGTGAACGTGCGCGGCGGACGCGGGAGCCGAGCCGAGATCATGGCGCAGCGTTCCTTGCCTGTCGGTGAAATTGCGAGCGCCTACAATACCTATCGGGCCGCCCGGGAGGGTGTGGAAGAGCCGGACTCAATGTGAGTCTTCAAGCTCCAGGTTTTCGATCTGCAACTTTTCCAGGCCTCGCGGTGCGAAATTGGGTACAAACCCCAGTTCCATGATCTTTGTCCGCACGCTTTCGATGACCTGGGGATTGCGCAGATACTCGACGACCATGATCCGCTTGCCAGCCAATTGCGCAATCCTCAATTGTCGGACGCTGTAGTCAATCATGCCCTGCGCGTTCCGCCGGCCTTCTCCATCCACGCCGTAGAACAAGTCTTCCTTGGCGATGGCGTCGATGGCCGTGAGGTAATCCGGCTCGCTGGCAAGTTCCTCGGCATTCTGGGCAACAATCAGCATGGCCGGATTGAGGCGGTGGGCCGCGTGCGCGATCTCTTTCACCAGCCGGACCATCTGGGCTTGCGGCGTCTGCCCATCGGCATAGGTGCCCTTCGGGAAATCCTGGTAGACGTCGATGCGGTCGAGATAGATGCCATCGAAGCCCAGGTCGACGATCTTCTTCAGGTAGTTGTTGTTGGGGTCGGCAAACAGGATCTTCTTCCAGGCCGGGTTCCAGAACTTGACGCGATAGTTTCCCCGCCAGCGTTCATTCTCGTTGACGATCCAGTCCGGGCGCCTGCTGCCTGCACAGCAGCGCTTCCAGTAGTCCCGGTAGGTCTCGGCTTCGCCAATGGAAAAATAGGCGAGCAGAAGACGGCGTCTGCCATAGGGCATGTGCTGGAGCCGCTTGATGTCCTTTTTCGTGCCGCCGAAGAAGGCATCCATGACGATGACGTCATAGAAGGTATTGGCGAGATCGCGCGGCTTGGCGTCCTGCAACTGGTAGGTCCAGTTGTCCGATTGGTTGAGAAGATCCTTGAGTTCGGCGTGGGTGATGTTTTCGGCGCGTGCCGCGGGAGCGAGGGCCAGCAGGCACGACACCGCGAACGCGAGGGCCAATGCCGCGCGGACCAGGGCGCCGGCGCCGGATCTTCCAGGCAAACGTCGTGAAACCAGCGTGGTCATGATCATTTTCTCGATGCCGCCCGTGCGCCCCGTGGCGTGGCTGCCCTCCGACACCACGTCCCCATGATGTGCCTGCGAACAGGCATAAAGTTATTCGCTGATTAAAGCCATACGGGTAGGGCGAAGTGATGTCCGGCGTGTGGCTCCGGGAAAGTGAAAGGAGCAAACAGCAAGGGCATTGCATCGGTGATACAATGCCCTGGATGGACCTTGAGGGTCCCTTATGGCCGGCCTTGTGTGCAACGCGCCAGGAATGATCCCGCTGCGTGTTGCAAAGGATGCGGGGCCGCTATGCCGCGCGTCCCGGCCTGACGTGAACACCCGGAGTCGGCTGTTCCATCAGCACCTCGGGCCGGAAGCGGAATGTCTTGGCTGGACGTCCGCCGGTATTGTTGCGGATCTCGCCAGTTGCCTCGACCAGTCGCGTTCCTTCCACGAGTCTCCGGAAGTTCTGCTTGTGGAGTGTCGGGCCAAGAATGGCCTCGACTGTTTTCTGCAACTCGAAAAGCGTGAATTCGGGTGGCAGCAACTCGAAAACCACGGGACGGTAACGCAACTTCGATCTCAGCCGGCCGAGAGCGGCCGCAACCAGTCGTCGTTCGCCGTTCGCCAACTGGGTCACGGTTTCCGGCAACTCGATTTCCGCTTCCTCGATCAGATCGAAACGGTCGACAACACGTTGGTCGTCCCATCCGCTCGTTCCGGTCCCAAACGCGAAGCTGATACGATCCCGCCGAGAGGCTGCCTCTCCCGTAAAGCCGTCGCCGTCCTCAGCCCATTGTGTCAATGCGGGCAAGACAACGTCCTGCAGGATGGGCGGACGCCCATTGCGATAGTCCTCCCATGGCAGCAAATCATAACACTTGAGCCATGTTGCCGCGGTGGTGTGCGAGGATTGCTCCTCGCGCATCAGCGACATGTAGCTGACCGACAAGCAATGCCTGTCATCGACGAGACGTCTATTCGTTGGCCAACGCTCGTAGTCCGTCAGCAGTTGTTCCGTGAAACCAAGTTCACGGCCCGTTGCTGCCGTCACTGCCTTGCGCAATGCAACTTCAAGACTCGGGTGTGTTTGCGGCATGAACTTCACCGCTGGCAGCACCGAACGAATTTCGGGCGGTCCCCCCCGGGCGCCTCCCGTCAACACAACAGGCTGCTCACTGTGCACTGACAGCACGATGGCCGTCAGGCGTACTGACATCAAGTCGTCTGGCTTTGAACTCGCCTGCCGCCACAGGCTTGAATGTTCGGCGCCAGTGTCGCCCCCCGCTAGGATCGGGGCTACAGCCCCACGCGTTATGTCATCATGCATGGGTTCTCTCCTTGGACGGCGAATTGTCTCAAGGAATTGGGCCGATTTCAGATCCAAATGCGGCACGAAGTTGTTCGTTTCAGTCTGGCTTTGTGGCAGCAAGGAGTGAAACGTGGCGGGACAGGAACGCCGCCTGGGCCTCTGCGACCGGCATGGCTTCGAGGCCTGAGAGATGTTCAGTCAAGTCCTGCGGTAATGACGGTTCTGGCCCAAAGCATTGGCATGCTTCGTTAAAATCAAATCCAGCCAATGCTATCGCTTCATGGAACGCCGCAATCCTGTCGGCTTTCTTGATGGCGTCGCGCATGTCCTGCGGGAGCGGATAAGGCAAGCTGAACCTATGATGAATTGCTTCGAGAAGTCTTTCCTCGAAAGTCTTGTAATCGAAGCCGATCGCGGCCTTGAAAGGGCTGATCAGGTCGCCCACGACGTATTCTGGTGCGTCATGAAGCAATGCGGCCTGGCGAATCACTGCAAGTTGATTCGGTGCAATCTTCGCCACGATGTCATCGACAAGAACACTGTGCTGGGCCACGGAGAACGCATGTTCACCAATTGTTTGCCCATTCCAGCGGGCGACGCGGGCCAGGCCGTGGGCGATGTCCTCAATGGCAATGTCGTCCGGAGACGGGTTCAGCAGATCGAGGCGGCGTCCGGAGAGCATCCGCTGCCATGCTCGTGGCCGGGCCGTTTCCGACGATGAGGAGGTCATTGGCGATCGCTCCTGAATGCGCGCTGCAACTCGGCACAAGGGGCATGGCGGTGGCAGCCTACCAGGTGATCGTTGACGAAGCCCGCCGACTGCATGAAGGCGTAGATGGTGGTGGGGCCGACAAAGCGGAAGCCCTGCTTCTTCAATTCCTTTGAAATCGTTGTCGACAAGTCCGTGGAGGCCGGCACGTCCTGGGAGGTGCGGCGCTCGTGGATGATCGGCCTGCCGTCGAGGAAGCCCCAAAGGAACGCCGCCAGCGTGGTGCGCTCGCGCAAGGCGAGATAGGCGCGCGCGTTGTCGATGGAGGCTTCGATCTTGAGGCGGTTGCGCACGATGCCGGCCTCCGCCATCAGCCTTGCCTTGTCCTTGTCGGTGTAGCGGGCGATCCGTTCGGCATCGAAGCCGTGGAAGGCGTCGCGGAAGGCCGGCCGCTTCCTGAGGATCGTCAGCCATGACAGGCCGGACTGGAAGCCTTCTAGGATCAACTTCTCGAATAGGCGTTGATCACAGGCGTGCGGGACGCCCCATTCCTCGTCGTGATAGCGGGTGTATTCGGGATCCTCGATGCCGACCCATTCGCAGCGCTTGATTGTCTCGGTGCTCATG
>JBKDZY010000117.1:0-12941 GCA_047971765.1 Hyphomicrobiaceae bacterium
TGCGCCGTCACCGTCACGCGGCCTGCATCCGTGCGGGCAAACCGGTCTGGCGCGTACATGTCCTCGACTGTCGCTGCCGGATGGACATAACGGCCGGGCGTGACTGCGCGCACGATGTAGGCGACGCTTGCCGTCACGGGTTCTCCCTTGACGCCTGCAGGAGAGCGGGCGCCGAAGAACGAGAACGCGGCGACGACCCGGTCATCACGGAACTCGGTGTGCTGGGGCGTGCGGCCCTGTTTGAGCCACGCGAGGCCCTTCAGGGAATTGCCGTCCACAAGGGCCGGGTTCTCGACTTCGAAGCCGGCGGGCAGCCGGTCGACGACGAGTATGCGGCCGCCTGGGTGTTCGCTCTTGACGGTGACGACGGCAACCAGTCGGGTGTTCTGGGTGATCGTTGCTGGCGTGGGGGCGCCGGCAGACAGGTCAACCTTCTCGCCCGAGAGCGTGTAGTAGCTGCGCTCGATGGCGAAACCCCTGGAGACGGCGGGTTCCGGTGTCATCGACGCGCCCGTCACCGAGATGACGGCATCGACGGCCTTGCTGCCACGGTTGGTGACTGCGAGATCGCCGTTGCCGAGATCGGCGGGCAGGAGCAGGCGGGTCAATTCGCCGGTGTGCTCCTTGCCGGAGACGTCGAGCCGTGTGGTCTTGGCGTCCTCGGCAATGGCGCGTGCCGCGAGCAGCATCCATGCCTGTTCCTGGGTCGACGTGTTCTGGCGGGAGCGGAAGGCCTTTGCCAGAACCTGGGAGAGTTCCGCCTGCTGTGGCTCCAGCATGTGGGTTTCCGCGGCGAGGGTCAGGACTGCCGCGCCATCCCGGACCCGGGACCCGTAGTCGTCCCGCATGCTGACGCCTGTTGCCGTCTGCTCCCGGTTCAGATCGCCCAGGGCAGCGTTGAAGGCGCGACCCGCGCGGGCCCGGTCGCCGAGCATGGCGAGTGCGGCACCAAGCTGGGCCTTGGCCAGGGGCGTTGCAAAACGGTCGAGGCGCGCATCCACGTAGTAGCGCAGATCACCGATCGGCGCCTTGGCATTGCGCGCCAGGACATAGAGCGCATAGGCCCGGTCTTCGCCGCCGCGGGTGAAGTCCTGCGCATAGGCGAGGTAGTTGGAGAGCCGGTCCAACGCCTGGTCCAGCAGTCGTGGCTGCACAGTGTAGCCTTGTTCCTTTGCGCGTGTCAGGAAGTCGGAGACATAGGCCGTCAACCACAGATCCGGTTCGGATGGTCCCCAGATGCCGAAGGCGCCGTTCGCATCCTGCATCTGGGCAAGGCGCTGGATGGCTTCCTCGACGCGCTTCCTGATGCCATCGGCCTTGGCGATGCCGAGGTTTTGGGCAAGACCACTCAAATAGAGCATCGGCAGGGCGCGGCTGGTCGTCTGTTCGGCACAGCCATAAGGGTATGTGTCGAGCTGGCTGACCAACCCTGCCACATCGAAGGCCGCCGTCGGTCCTACTGTCAGGGTCATGCGGGCGTTGCCCGGCAGGAGATCGTGGAAGAGATCCTTCGAGACCGACAGTTTCGCGCCGGGAGCAAGGGAGGAGACGGTCGTGCGACGCAGACCGATGGCCGGCGGCCGGATCTGCAGTTCCAGCGACCGGTGCACGGCAATCCCATCCGGACCGCTGACGGCAACGGCATAGGTGACTGTCCCCATGGCCTTCGGCTGGAGCGATACGACTTCGCGGGCGTGTTGGGTCGCCTTCAAGGTCACGTCGTGGCGATCGACCGGTTGGGCGATGCCGTCGGCCCCTGTTGCGGTTACCGCGATCGTGTAGGCGGCGTCCGGTCCGTCCACATTGTGGACATCGAGGGCAAGCTGCGCCGTGTCCCCCAGGGTGAGGAAGCGTGGCGCTGTCGCCGTCAGGGCAACGTGGTCGCGGACCACGACGTCACGGGATGCCGAGCCGACCTTGTCCCTGCTCCACGCCACGGCCATGAAGCGGACCTCGCCATTGAAGTCAGGCATGTCGAAAGTGACGGATGCCTTGCCGTCGGCTCCAACCTTGACAAGACCTGAGAACAGCGCGAGCGGCTTTTCGACCGGGGGGCTTGCGTCGGCGTTCATGCCGCCATCGCCGTCACCGCCGGAGCGCAGGCGTCCGCTTTCGGCGCGCATGCCGTCAATGAGGCGGCCATAGAGGTCGCGCATTTCGACGCCAAGGCGGCGCTGGGAATGGAACCACTTTCCGGGATCGGGTGGGGTGTAGCGGGTCAGCGCGAGAATGCCGCTGTCGACGGCTGCCAGTGTCAGGCGTGCTTCCTCGCCAGCCTTGAGGCCCTGGATTGCAACCGGAACGGTGAGCGAGCGGCCGGGCCTTATTCTCTCGGGTAGATCGAGGTTGAGGCCGAGGGTGTCGGGTTTCGGATCGAGTGCGAGCCAGGCAATGCCGACGGCGCGGCTCGGCATGCGGCGTGTGCGGCTGTCGAGTGCGCGATAGAGCGTGGCTGCAACGTAGGCACCCGGCTTCCAGGTGGAATCGACCGGAATCTCCACCTCGCGTCCCCCGGCGGGGACGTAGACGTCGCGGGTGGTGGCGACACCGACACCATCCGTCAGCACGGTGACGAGGGCGCGGCCGGCCTCGCGCGAGGTGATCCTGAGACGGGCCGTTTCGCCCGCGAGATAGGTGCTCTTGTCCAGGGCGACGTCGAGCAGCTCGGGGCTGTCGATGTTGTCCGCCGATGTCCAGCCCGGCCGGAACATGACGGTCGAGCGTTCGCCGCTGGCCGTGCTGACCTCCAGCCGGTAGCGTCCCCATTCGGGCTTGTAGGTGATGCGGGCGGGTTGACCGTTCGTGGGGGTGACCGTGCCGTTTGCCATCTTGCGGGTCGTGGTCACAGGCTCGTAGCGCCATGCGCCATCGTGGGCGTACCACTGCCAACGCTGGTCCAGCCGCACGATCTCCCACTTGAGCTGTTGTCTGCCGGTCTGGTGGTTGGCCGGATCGATGACGATCACGTCGAAGGCTGTTTCATCGCCTTCGCCAAGGCCGGCCTCCTTGAACAGCGGCTTGATGCCGATGCGCGCGGTCGTGGCGTCGACGGGCATGGTGATGCGCCGGGTGATCGCGCGGCCACCCGTTTCGCGCAGCCTGATAACGACGCTGGCTTCGAGCGGTGTTGCGGTTGGCTTGTAGTTCGGCAGGGGCACGGCAATCCGCGCCTTGCCAGCGGCGCTCGTCGAACCGAGCTGTTCGAGACCCTTGCGGACCTGAGGAAAGGTCTCGCCGGCGATGCCGAAATGGTATCCGGGCAATCCGGGGACGCCATGCTCGGCGGCTCTCACGAGCACTTCGCCTTCGAGGGCAAGGTTCGCGGCAGGTGGGCCATAGAGATAGCGGCCGGATATGTCGATCTGCCCATTGGCTGTTGGCGTCAGGGATTTTTCTTTCGGCGTCAGCGTCATGGCCAGACGTTCGGGCACGAAGTCCTCGACCAGGAACGAGGTCTGGGCGAGCGGTTGTGCCTTGGGGTCGGAATAGAGGCGGGCGCGCCAGGTTCCGGTCATCGCGGACTTCGAGATGGCCAGATCGAACGTGCGTCCACCGAAGCCCTGGTCGGGCAGGACCTTGCGCATGTGCTCGACGCCGTCCGGACGAACGACGATCAGTGTCGCGGGGATGGCCGATGCGATACCGTTGGCGGTGCGCACGAGACCCGCAAGATGCGCCGTTTCACCGGGCCTGTAGACGCCGCGTTCGGCATAGAGATAGGCATCGAGGGGGCCTGGGGCGGGGCGACCCTTGACGCCACGGTCGGAGAGGTCGAATGCCGCTGTTGCCAGGTCCAGCAGCGCATAGTCGGCCTTGGCGTCGGCCACCAGCAGGCGGGGGGCAAGCGAGCCTTCACCGGAAATGAGGCCCTTGTCGAAATGGACCCGGCCGTTCTGGTCGCTGGTCGCGGTGCCCAGCACTTCGTTGTTGTGGGCGATGAGACGGACCCTGGTGCCAGCAACGGCGGTCGTGGAGGCGAGCGAGCGCACGAATGCGTCGAGGCCGTTCGCTCCGGTGAAGGCGGTCAGCCCCATGTCGGATACGACGAACCATTGCGCGGTGCGCTTCAACTGGTCGGAACCGCCGGTCTTGGCCTTCAGTTCCGCGGAGACGATATAGATGCCCGGTTCCGGTGTTTTGAGGACGTCGGATACCGGAATGGCGGTGGTGACGTCCTCGTTGAGGCGATTGGCGACCTCGAGTGTTCCGTTCCAGACCTTTTGCGCACTTTTGCTGCGCACCTGCTCAAGGTCCCAACGGTCCAGGTTCTTCAGGAAGCCATCGCTGCCTGCGGCCAGGGCAAGACTGCGATCGGCGACGCGGTAAAGCTCGATCGCGAGGGCGCTGGCGTTGACGGTCGTGACGGGAATGTCCTGCTGGCCGCGGCTTGGCAGCACGTAGGCGCGCCCCTGGAGGCGCACCGAGGGCTTGCGGTCGCGCACATAGACGGAAATGTCGGCGGACTTCTGGAGTGTCTCGCCGCTGCCTGCTTTCAGGCCGGCCCGGACGGTGATGCTGTAGCGGTCACCGTGCTTGAGCCCGTCGATGCACAACTGGTTGCCTTCTTCCGACAGGCTTTCGGGCTCCCGGCCACCGAGGGTGAAGAACTTGCCGAGTTCGGAGCTGGAGAGCCTTGCAAGGCGCTCGGAAAAGTTGATGCACAGGCGTGGGCTCGCCGAGTCGCTGTCGACCTTGTAGTCGGCGATGCGGAACCCGTGTTCGGCGCGCAGCCTGGCGAGATGGACTTCGGCATCCCGGGTCCGGTGCAGCGCAATACTTGTTTTCAACGCCTCTATCGCGGGTCGCCACATGGAGCGGCGGCCAAGGGCATCGGCCAGAACGGCAAGTGCCTCGGCCTTGTCGGTGTCGCCAGCCGCCTTGGTGTAGGCAAGCCAGGCTGCGCCGGACGCACTTGCCGGCATCTGGTAGCGTTCTGCCGGTTGGCTCGGATCGGGGACGGCACGCAGATATGCGCGGGCCAGCGCCAGCCAGGATGTCCAGTCGTCACTATTGGTCGTCAGCGCGAGTGACAAGGCGCTGATGGCGCCCCTCATGTTCTTCCCGGCAGCCAGGTATTGCATGCCGGTGTCCCGCCAGTTCACACCGGGGGTGGCCAGGGCCTTCCTGGCGGTGTCGGTTTCGGCCATTTTCCTGATGGCGATGGCCAGGCGCTCTGCATCCTGGGTGACCGTTTGATGGGAGAACTTGACGGGCGACGGCGATGTTGTGGGCGCCTGGGCGAGTGCGGGCGCCGTGGCGGGGGCAATGGCAATCGCCAGGGCGATGGCGGAGCGCTTGATGAAGTCCATTGGACATCCCTTTCCGGTCGGGACAAACGAATATCGGTTCGGTTGCGAACGGGTCGGCGGAGCCGTCACGTGGTCGCGGCAAATCTGATTCTGCTCGGAGAATGCGAATGCTTCGAGGCCCTGATGCGGCGCGAAGCGGCAAAAGGGACGTTATCAGGCAAGTTTCGGCAAGTTTGATGCGGCGGACCCTGCGCGCTGGGTGGCGCGCATGGCGGGGAATGCTGGAGCGAGGAGCCTGCAATGCCCCGGGAAAACCGGTTTGTCCGGCATCAACCGGCCAGGGCGCCGGAGCGTTCGTCGGCCACGCGCAGCAGGTATTTGCCGTAATCGGAAGCCGACAGCGATTTGCCAAGTTCGCGGAGCTGGTCGAGTCCGATGTAGCCCATGTGGAAGGCGACTTCCTCGGGACAGGCGATGCGGAAGGCCTGGCGTTTCTCGAGGGCGCGGACGAAATCGGTGGCGTCGGCGAGGCTATCCGGTGTGCCGGTGTCGAGCCACGCATAGCCACGGCCCATCATCTCGACGTGGAGTTGGCCCATTTCCATGTAGCGGATGTTGACGTCCGTGATCTCGAGTTCGCCTCGTGCGGAGGGCTTGAGCGATCGGGCAATGTCGACGACCTGGGCGTCGTAGAAATAGAGGCCCGTGACAGCCCAGTTCGATTTCGGAGTGGTTGGCTTCTCGACAAGCGACACCGCGCGGCCGGACTTGTCGAGTTCGATGACGCCGTAGCGTTCCGGATCGCGGACATGGTAGCCGAAGACGGTGGCGCCCTTCTGCCTCGAAGCCGCGTTCTTCAATAGTTGCGGCAGGCCGTGTCCGTAGAAGATGTTGTCGCCGAGCACGAGTGCCGACGGTTCGCCGGCGACGAAATCCGCACCGATCAGGTAGGCCTGGGCCAGACCGGCAGGCGTCGGCTGTTCGGCATAGGAGATTTCCATGCCCCAGGCGTTGCCGTTGCCGAGCAGCTTCTTGTAGTTCGGCAGGTCTTCGGGCGTCGAGATGACGAGTACCTCGCGGATGCCCGCCAGCATCAGGGTCGTCAGCGGATAGTAGATCATCGGCTTGTCGTAGACCGGCAGCAACTGCTTCGATGCGACGATCGTCATCGGATAGAGGCGTGTGCCTCGGCCTCCGGCCAGGATGATGCCCTTCATGACTTGCCTTTCAGGTTGTCCGGCAACGTGGCGTTTGCCTGGGCCGGACCTTGCGTCCAGTGTCAGCCCGGATGGTTCCGGGCAGGTCGTGAATGCCTGTTGGCGCCGGTCTACCGCTGGTCGTCCAGCCCCAGTCGTTCACCGGCATAGGTTCCATCGTGGATGGCTTTCCACCAGGGCTCATTGTCCAGATACCAGAGAACTGTCTTCTCGATGCCGCTCGCGAAAGTGTCCTCGGCCTTCCAGCCAAGCTCGTTCTCGAGGCGGCTGGCGTCGCTGGCGTAGCGCCGGTCGTGGCCTGGGCGGTCGGTGACATATTCGATCAGGCGGGAATGGGGCGCTGCGTCGGGACGGCGCTTGTCCATGATGGCGCAGATGCGTTCGACAACGGCCAGGTTGGTCTGCTCGTTGCGGCCACCGACATTATATTTTCGGCCGAGTTGGCCCCTGGTCCAGATCGTCCAGAGCGCCTTGACGTGATCATCGACGTAGAGCCAGTCACGTATGTTCTGGCCGTCGCCGTAGACCGGCAAGGGTTTGCCGTGCAGCGCATTCAGGATCATGAGCGGAATGAGCTTCTCGGGGAACTGATAGGGACCGTAGTTGTTGGAGCAGTTCGAGATCAGGGTGGGCATGGCGTAGGTGCGATGCCAGGCAACGACGAGGTGGTCGGAAGCTGCCTTGCTGGACGAGTAGGGCGAACTTGGATCGTAGGGGGTGTCTTCCTCGAACAGGCCTTCATCGCCAAGCGATCCATAGACCTCGTCGGTCGAGACATGCAGGAAGCGGAAAGCGGGGCCCTTGTCCCGGGTGGCCAGCCAGTAGCTGCGGGCGGCCTCCAGGAGCGTGTAGGTCCCCATGATGTTGGTCTGCATGAAGGCGTTCGAGCCGGTAATCGACCGATCGACATGGCTTTCAGCGGCGAGGTGGATGATGCCATCCGGCTTCCAGTCGCGCAGGGCGCGGTCCATCGCCTCGCGGTCGCAGATGTCGGCCTGCAGGAACCTGTAGTTGGGCGCGTCCGCGACAGGTGTCAGCGAGGAGAGATTGGCCGCATAGGTCAGCTTGTCGATATTCAGGACCTCGACGCCGACTCTGCCCACAAGATAACGGCACAGGGCTGATCCGATGAATCCTGCGCCTCCGGTCACGATGATGCGCATGTTCCTACCTCTGATTGCTCGCCAGGGAAGCGCATCCTGCCCCTTCCTCAGGTCCTAATCCAACTCGTGTCCCGACCGCGCAGCTCGTCAGCTCAAACTGCACATTCATAAGAACTTCGCGGTCGATAAGGACACCAGAGATATTGATTTAGTGTGGCGTCATGTTCTGAAATTCGCTTTCGACGTGCGCCGATCTGATGGAGTGAACTTCAGAACCGCCACGCTAGGCCTTATAGGTGAAATAGTCCGGCAAGTCCGCGAGGCGGGGGTTCTTCCGGTCCTTCTCGGACAGGACAGCCTTTTCCGATGCGACCGGCCAGGCAATGCCGAGTTCCGGGTCATTCCACAGGACCCCCTTGTCGCAGTCGGGTGCGTAGTCCTCCGTCACCTTGTAGATGACCTCGGTGTCGGGTTCGAGAGTGCAGAAGCCATGCGCGAAGCCCACCGGCACCCACAGTTGCGCCCAGTTTTCCGCGGACAGGACCGCCGATACGTGGTGGCCGAACGTGGGCGAGCCTTTGCGCAGATCGACGGCTACATCCAGGATGGCACCCCGGGCGACGCGGACGAGTTTGCCTTGCGCCTTGGGCTCAATCTGGAAGTGCAGGCCGCGCACGACGCCGGGAGATCGGGACAGGGAGTGATTGTCCTGGACGAAGGTCTCGTGGAAGCCCGCTTCCTTCAACTTGGGCATGCTGTAGGTTTCGGAGAAAAAGCCGCGATCGTCACGAAATATCCGGGGCGTAACAAGCCAGACGTCGGGGATCTCAAGTTTCTGGATCTGCATGTGTCACGGCATCTTCTTGCGTAGATACAAAGTCATGTTCGCTGGGTAAGGCACATACCAGCGGTCCATGGCATAGTAAAGAGACGGACCCTTCGCATTCCATAATGGCGGTGCCGGGACAGGAGGGTGGAGGCATCCGATCTGTCGGGATGCTCTATTTCTGGTTTGTTCGCATCGTAGACAAATAACCGTAATTTAAATTCGTTCAATCTTTGTCCCGTGGGCCTGAGCTGATGGCTGTCGGTTGCTTGCGACGCAGCTTCAGCCGTCAGGCCTATGATGTTGCGGTTGCCGGGCTCGATTGGCTGTATAGGCTCAAGAGGTGATGTTCCCGGATCGGAGGATCAAGAGATGTCGCCACCAATACTGGTCACGACGGTTGTCGGCAGC
Source organism: Hyphomicrobiaceae bacterium (assembly GCA_047971765.1). Lineage (GTDB taxonomy): Bacteria > Pseudomonadota > Alphaproteobacteria > Rhizobiales > Hyphomicrobiaceae. Next base: position 8,807 of record JBKDZY010000117.1, read on the forward strand.
TATCCGCAACCCGACTGGCTTGTCGACAAGGCTGTTCTCAAGACACAGCGGGTGCCGAGGGTCAGGGTGCCGGACATGTGGCGGGTTGCGCCGGAGTTCCTGGTGGAAGCCCAGGATGATGCGACGCTGCTTGCCATTCGCGACATGGAGCGGGCCGGTATCGACATCATCACCGATGGCGAGATGCGCCGGGAGAGCTACTCCAATCATTTCGCGACGGCACTGTCGGGGGTCGAATGGCACAGGCCTGGACTGGTCGAGACGCGAGTGGGACAAACGGCCGTGCCACGGATCGTTGGCGCGGTGAGGCGGCAAGGTCCGGTGGAAGTCCGTGACATGGCGTTCCTGCTGCAGAACACGGGGAAGCAGGCCAAGATCACGTTGCCGGGCCCCTTCACGATGAGTCAGCAAGCCCAGGATGAGCACTATCGCGATCCCGAAGCGCTCGCCATGGATCTGGCGGCTGCCGTCAATGCGGAGGTTCACGATCTGGTCACGGCGGGCGCCGATGTTATTCAACTCGACGAGCCCTGGGTGCGGAACGATCCGGCAGCGGCGCGTCGTTATGCGGTCAAGGCGATCAACCGCGCGCTTGAAGGGGTGACGGTGCCAACCGTTGTGCATCTGTGCTTCGGTTATGCGGCTGTCGTTCCCGGTGAGACCAAACCTTCGGGCTACAGCTTTCTTGCGGAGCTGTCGGAGACGACGGCAGACACCATCTCGATCGAGGCCGCGCAGCCCAGGCTTGATCTCGGAATCCTGAAGGATCTGGCGGGCAAGACGGTGATGCTGGGCGTCCTCGATCTTGGTGATCCGGCCATCGAAACGCCGGAGATCGTTGCTGAACGCATCCGGGCCGGTCTCAGGTACCTGTCGCCTGAGCGCCTGATGCCGGCGCCAGACTGCGGAATGAAATATCTTCCGCGGGCAACGGCATTCGGCAAACTGAAGGCGCTGGCGGATGGGGCGGCGCTTGTGCGGCGTGAGTTGAGCTGATGTGCCTCGGTGGGATCAACTCATGAGTGTCTCGATCACGGCGGCGGTGTTTCCGGCGCAGCGGGTGGCTGTCGAAGCACTTTTTCGCGAGTACCAGATGTCGCTGGGCATCGACCTTGGGTTCCAGGGCTTCGAGGATGAGTTGCGCGGTCTGCCGGGGAAGTATGCGCTGCCCGATGGCCGGTTGCTGCTGGGGTGGAGCGGCGAAGGTTCGGAACCCGCCGGATGTGTTGCGCTCAGGCGGCTGGACGAGGAGACGAGCGAGATCAAGCGGCTCTATGTGCGGCCATCGGCGCGCGGTACCGGCCTGGGAGGCATATTGGCTCGCGCCATTGTCGGCGAGGCGAAGCGCGCAGGCTACCGGCGCGTCTGGCTCGATACGTTGCCCTCAATGACGGAAGCCGTGGCTCTTTATGGCAAGCTCGGGTTCACCGATATTGCACCCTACACCTATAATCCGCTGGAAGGTGCACGCTATCTTGGTCTCGAGTTTGACAGCATCCGTGCTGATGACGACAAGCTGTACCCGATGATCACGGATTGAATTGCAGTTCGCATCCAGTGCACGCGAGTTGCGGCCGTGTCGCGCAATCAATGGAGGTTCGAGGGTAACATGCTCACTATTCCCGACAGCGTGATGATCGTCGATGTGGCGGCGCGTGACGGTATCCAGAGTTTTTCCCGTGCCGTCGATACCGAGACAAAGGTTGCAATGATCGACCGGCTGTCGCGCACGGGATTGCCGGTGATCGAGGTGACGGGGTTCGCGCACCCGCGGGTCATTCCGAATTTGAAGGATGCCGAGGAGGTGGCCGAGCGCATCTCCCGCCGTCCGGGCGTCGTGTATCGCGGTCTCGTTCCCAATGCGCGCGGGGCAGAAAGGGGGATCAAGACGCCGCTCGACGAGTTGTTGGGGCTGATCACGGTCAGTGAGGCCTACAACAAGAAGAACCAGAACATGACCCTGGCCCAGGGTGTCGCGGAAGCGATCAAGACCTTCCGGATCGTGGACAAGGCGGGCAAGAAGTGGGTGATGGCGCTCGGCATGAGCATGTGGTGCCCCTATGAGGGGCGCATCGCGCCGGACCTGGTGCTGTCACTGCTCGACCAGTTCCGCAACGCTGGAATGCGCCGCTTCTATCTCGCGGGGTCGCTCGGCATGGAGGATCCGCGGCATGTGTCGGAGCTGTTCCGGCGGGTGCTGGACACGTTCCCGGATATCGAGGTGGGGTTCCACGTCCACAATCTCGCCGGCACGGGCCTTGCCAATGTGCTGGCCGCGCTTGATGCCGGGGCGGGTTTCGTGGAGGGTGCCATCTGTGGCATCGGCGGTGGCATTGCCATGCCGAAGACGATTGCGTCGGTGGGTAATCTCGCGACCGAGGACATCGTCCACATGCTCAACGAGATGGGAGTCCGGACCGGTGTCGAAACCGCCGAGATCGCAGCGGCTGCACGCGACATTGCCAAGCTGCTGGATATCGAGGCGGGCAGCCACACAGCTCACATCGGCACGCGCGCCGATGTCATGGAGGCTGGGCGCACAGCACCGCGCGAGCATCCGGTGTGATGCTCTTTCGGCGGGAGCGGGCGTTGCTGGTCTCGTTGACCGCCGGTTACCACGCCAGCCGCGCCATGGCGGCGACGGGCGGGTGGGCTGACGTTCCGAACAGCTCCGCCATCAGGGCGGCATCGACTGTGCGGCCTTCGGCGACGTGCAGGGCGCTTGCGATGTAGACGGCTTGCAGGTTGTTTTTCTGTGCACCTGCCATGTCCGTCCTGAGCCCGTCACCGATGGCCAGCAGGCGCTGCCGGTCAATGGGACTGTTGCGGTGCTGGCCGATCATGGCGATCGCGCGTTCGTAGATCGGCGGGTAGGGTTTGCCGGTGTAGGTGACCTTGCCGCCAAGCTGGGCATAGATCTGCGCGAGCGCCCCGGCACAGGGCAGAAGGCGATTGCCGCGCTCGACCATGACATCGGGATTGGCGCAGATGAGGGGAACTTTGCGCCTGGCCAGGTGCTCAAGCATGGGGCGGTAGTCGTCCGGCGACTCCCTCTCGTCGTCATGGAGGCCCGTGCAGATCACGAGGCCGGCGTCGTCGGCCGGAACGAGCCGCTGCTCGATGCCAGCCAGCATGCCCAGCATCCGGTCCGGTCCGAGATGCAGCAACGGCTGAGGTTCAAGGCTGTCGATGAGGGCGCGGGCGACATCGCCGGACGTGACGATGCCATCCCAGGCGTCGCTTCCAATTCCGAGCTGATCAAGACGTTGCATGACTTCGCGCGCCGGATAGGGGGCGTTGGTCACGAGGATGACAGTGCCGCCCTGGCTGCGGAACTGACGGCAGGCATCGGCTGCGGAGACATATGCCGTCTTGCCGTTGTGCAGGACGCCCCAGACATCGCAAATCCACGCGTCGGCTTTTTCCGACAGGCGCGATACCGAGGTGATGACTGGAACCATGGATGACCTTCCTTGCCGGTTTGACGTTCGCCAGGGGCGTCGAGGCGTTCCCCGGGCCGGTGGCGACTGTGCGGACAGGATCAATAGCAATGTTTGCGGAACTGGTCTTGCCAATGCTGCGGGTGTGGAACGGCAGCAGCCGGCAATGCGCGAGGCATTGCCGGCTGCCGATAAAAACATTGTCGCTGCCTTGTTCAGGCGGCGCGGGAGGTACGATCCAGGGAGACCGACCGTGGTGCGCCGAACAAGGTTCCCTGACCGAGCACGGCACCGAAGCCATGGATGCGGGCCAGGACCTTTTCCTCGACGATGCCACCGACAATCAGGCCGAAGCCCATGCTGGCCAGATGGCGGCAGATGTCGGCGGGCGGCACCAGGCCGCCTGGCAGTGGCAGGCCTTCCAGGAAGACTACCGCATCGAGCTTGATGAAGCTGAAGCCGTTCTGCTGCAGCTTCTCGAAGTCCATGTCGAGATCGAGGACGTCCTCGAGCGCGAACTTCAAGCCGATGCTCGACATTGCGGTGACGGTTTGCCAATGGATCCTGGTGAAGTCACGAACCTCGGCCTGGGTAAACGACAGGACCAGGCGCGCGCCCATGCCATCCTCGTCGGTCAGGAGATCGGCGAAGGTGCCAAGGAAGTTCTCGTCGCCGAGCGACTCGCTGGCCAGGGA
>JBKDZY010000118.1:0-8932 GCA_047971765.1 Hyphomicrobiaceae bacterium
GGCGCCGACATCCGCATGGCCATGGACATCATCGAGGCAACATACATCCATTCCGAGATCGACGAGTACATTCTACTCACAAGCGACAGTGATTTCGTTCCGGTTCTCGAACGGCTGCGGCAAAAGGGAAAACGCAGCGTCATCGTCGCCAGCGAGCACAAGCCGAACATCCACACCACCTACAGCCACCACGCCGATCTCCTGATTCCATCGCGCGGCCTCAACGAGGCAACCAAATACACCAACCAGAAGCGTGCTTTTGCCGGATGGTTCCGGCGCGGGCGCGGAAGGGATGCGCAGTTGAGCCTGACCGCGCTCGCTACCGACCAACCGGCGGCCAATGCAGCGGCGGCGGACCAGACTGGCAAGGCCAAACCCGCAACCAACGAATCATGTTTCGAGAGCGCGATCGAATCGGCCTTGCGCCGTGTGGTGAAGCTGCTTCGCGAACAGCCACGGAACTTTGTCGCCCAGCGCCGCATCCTGGCCGAACTGTCGCGCATCCAGGGCTTCAAGCGCCGCGGCGACACGGCCTTCCTCGGCTTCCACAGCTACCGTTCGATGATGCTGGAACTGGCGAGACGCGACGAGCACATCAAGGTGGTGGATCAGCCGGGCGGAGGCACCGGAGTCTATTACCAGCCCGAAGAGGCCGAAACGCAACCCGCCGCTGAACCGGCCAATGGCAAAACGCCGCCGCCCTTGCCAGTCGGGGCAGCCGAACCGCACCGCAACGGCGGCAACGGTGAAACTCTCGCCGAAGCGTTGGCAACCCGCGTGCCCACGACGAAAATCAACAAGACCACACCGCCACCGGTAAAGCCTGTAAAACCGCGCCACACCCAGGACGACGACGACATTGCCGAAGCCGCTCGCAATTTCTGGTCGAGCCGTCGGCCTGATGATGTTGCCTCGACCAAACCCGCGTCGTGAGACGGCCAGCCGTCACCCCGAATTGACACCCGATGGCGTGCCAGCCGCGCTTATTTCACCGTGATGCCGCGGCGGCGCAGAAGTGTCCGGTCCACAGCCTCATCGACCATGGAGATGATACGGACACTCTTCAGGTTGGGCAGCGCTTCGATACCGGCAAACAACCGGATCGTGAAGGCGTCGTCCTCCCCGCTCCAGAAAAAATGGATATAGCTGTAGATCGTTGCGCCGCCATCGAATTCAATGGCCCTGACCCTGGCAAGCAGATCCGGCGTCAACGGATACCGGGCAAGGTAGGCCCGTGCCTCGGGCACCTCGTCATAACCTTCCTGTTCCAGATCGAAATGGCGGCCAAGGACGTGATCATAGAGATCCTGCGGATCGCCGATGTCGATTGCGCCGCTGTCGATGAGTTCGGAGAGAACGGCAAGCTTGAAGTTGACATCCTTGAACGGCGCCCCCGGCACCCCTGAGGGCGCGGGATAAACAACGGGCTGCTTTTCGGGATAGACCGCGCCCGGATCCGACAACTCGATCCAGCACAGATAGCGCTTCTGGTCGTAGGTGGTGCCAATCTCCATCCGCATATGCAGCCGCGGGCCCAGATGGTGCTCAATCCACGCGAACGGCTTGGCGGCCAGTGGCGCCGGGTCGATATGCGGGAACCGCAACGCAATCACGTCCCAACGCGCGCCCATGTGCAGGCCAAGGACCGGAATGGCATCGCCGAAACGCCAGTTGAAGCGAATCGAACCGAGCCGGCCCTCCCGGGTGAAGCGCGTCACGACACCATCCGACATGTCGATGGTCAAAACCCGCCCCTCGCGATGGGGAAGCGGCGGTTTCCACGCCGTACCATAGGCTTTGGCCACATCAGCCATCGGCACACCAGGACGCAGCGCAGCGAGCCCCGCACGATCGACAAGCGCCTCAGCCAATGCAGCCCCCTCGCCGAACCTGGCGCAACACAGAACGAGCCATGCGATGAACGCCACGGCAAAACAAAAGCGGCCGGGCAGGATTGCACGGCCGCTCGCAGATCGCGTGATCATCGCGCTCAAATTACCGCGAATAGAATTCGACCACCAGGTTCGGTTCCATGTGCACCGGATAGGGCACATCCGCCAAGGCAGGGATACGAACGAACTTGGCGCTCATCTTGGCGTGATCGGCATCGATATAGTCCGGCACGTCGCGCTCTGGGCTCTTCGTCGCTTCCATCACCAGCGGCAACTGGCGGGAGGGTTCCTTCACCTCGATCACATCATCGATCCGGCAGCGGTAGCTCGGGATCGTGACCCGGCGGCCATTCACCGTCACATGACCATGGCTGACGAACTGACGGGCCGCAAAAACCGTCGGCACGAACTTGGCACGATAGACGACTGCATCAAGACGCCGCTCCAGCAGGCCGATCCGGTGCTCGGAAGTGGAACCCTTCAGCCGCACGGCCTCCTGGTAGAGGCGGTTGAACTGGCGTTCGGTAATATTGCCGTAGTAGCCCTTCAGCTTCTGCTTGGCCCTGAGCTGTTGCCCGAAATCGGAGATCTTGCCTGCGCGGCGCTCGCCATGCTGGCCGGGGCGCGAGGCGCGGCGGTTGACCGGGCTCTTCGAACGCCCCCAGATGTTTTCACCCAGGCGGCGGTCGATCTTGTGCTTGGCGCGAATGCGCTTGGTCATATCGTGTTCCGTCTTTTGTTATTCACGGGAAATCAGGCCGTCTCCTCTCACCGCGTCAACCGAACGTATCCGGCATCTACGATGTGACAGACACCCCGGGCAGGAAACCCGGTAGTCGCGATGGCCCAAAACAACTTGCGGGCCGCTGAGGACCCGCAAGTTGGCTTGATAGGCCGGGTTGTCCGGCACGTCAAGGGTGGAGACCATGTTTACTGGCCCCACAAGTTGCACATGCCGACAGGTGATTACTTCTTCTGCGCGGCCGGCACCACATTGTTTTCAGACTTCTTCTGCAACTTGGGGTCTGCGGCCATGGCAGCCTTCACGTTGGCGGCCACCTCGGCCTTCACCTTCGCCCGCTTCTCGTCGTTGCAGGTCTTCTTCGAAGGTTCGATCGGCTCGAGCTCGACGGACCGCTCGCCCTTCTTGTCCGTAACCTTCAGCTTGCCCGCCGCCATATGGATGGTCATGCGATGCAACGTGGTGATGTAGAGCAGTTGCTGCTGCGTCCAGTGATGCTTGATCTGCTGCAGATGGATCATGGCGTCATAATTCTGCGCCTGCTCTTCCCACATCTCGCAAAGCTGCGCCTGCGCGGAAAGATAACCGACCTTGATGACCTCGCGCGCCACATCCGGCGGGATCATGGTCTCCTGCTTCTTGTTCTTCTTGTCGACTTCCACGACTCTCCGGTCGGGCATCGTGAATTTTGATGGCAGGATCTGCCACGCGTAATCCATCAGCACTTTGACGGACTTGTCGCTCAGCTCCTTGGCCTCGGCCTGCCGCCCCAACCCCACACTACCGAGCATCACTGTCGCTGCGGCCAGCGCCACTCCGAACCGCCACATGTTACCCATCTTTCTCTCGCCCCTCGCCCAATGTCCCACGTCTTGCCTGACGCCTTGTAGCGGCAAAGTACCTTCATGGCACCCTCTTTCAGGCGGTACTCCCCAGCCGATGGGGACTAGCGGCCCCCGCCGGCAAAGTGCTGCCGCAAAGCTCCCCGCTCCGCGAACTTGGAGGGGTCGGTTGGAAAGTGGGCAAACTTATGGCCGCTTTCTTCCCTCGCCTTTCCCGTGTGCCAAAGCGACCACAATGCCACGCAATGTCCGCACCTCCTGCTCGGTCGGAGCCATGCGCGTGAACATTGTTCTCAGATTCCGGACCATGCTCTGGCGCCTGTGCACAGGCTTGAAAAAACCAAGCCTGTCGAGTTCTTGTTCGATGTGAGAAAAAAAGCCGCCAAGCTCTTCCTTGGTGGCCGGCCGGGTCCGCCCCATGTCCAACCCCGGCTCCTGCGGTGTCTCATAGGTGGTCACGCGGCCGAGCGTCGCAGAACCAGAGGTCCGCATCCATTCGTAGGCGAGAATGAGAACCGATTGCGCGAGGTTCAGGGATGCAAAGCGCGAATTGACGGGAATCATCACCAACGCGTCGGCCATGGCCACTTCGTCAGTCTCGAGACCGTTGCGCTCCCGCCCGAACAGTATACCACATCGCTGGCCATCAGCGATTCGCTTCCGCATTTCCGAGACGGCCTCCAGCGGCGTCATCACTGGTTTTCGCAGATCCCTTTGCCGCGCCGTGGTCGCCACCACCCAGTTGAGATCCCCCATCGCATCCCCAAGCGTTGGATGCGCCACGCCGTCGTCGATCACATAGTTCGCGCCGGACGCCGCAATCCGCGCCTTTTCATTCGGCCAACCATCGCGAGGGGCGACAAGCCGCAATTCGTCCAGCCCGAAATTCGCCATGGCGCGCGCCACCATGCCGATGTTGTCGGCAAGCTGCGGCTCCATCAGGATCACCGCAGGCGTCTCGCCAGCCCCCGCAAACGCCTCGCCCTTGATGTGCGCCCGCCGGATGCCATGCCGCAGCTTCCGGATCACCCGGCGCGCCCAGAACCAGTAGTTCTCGCCCGACCATGTCTTTTCCAGCGCCGCCAGCGCCGGCGTCCGGACCGTGCCCGAACCGCACCCCTTCAGGCGCACCGAGCCATCACCAACGATCACCTCGTCGTGGGCCCGGATGAAATCGTCAAGCGTGAGCAGCCCCTGGACCTCCGTCCGCCGCTTGCACCGGGAGCATGTTGCCTTGTCTGCTTCGCAGCGCAATTCCGCACAGTAGGTGAGGACAGGTTCCAACGTGTCCCGATCGAGCCCCGTGGCTGCAAGCTCGGCCAGCCCCTCGTCGATGCTCCGCTCGTGACAGGCATGAACGATGCTGCCGACGCAGAATGACGTGCCTCTGACGCGCGGTTCAGCCTGACCAGCCACATCGACGATCTCGATTTGCACAATTTTCCCTTTCCGAGCCAACAGTTCTGGCATCACACCGCTCTTATAGCGTTTCCGCTTCAGGTGGAAACGCCCAGGCCGTGACTGCGGACCGGCGCCGATGCGCCCCCCTCGCAACCGGCCCCCTCAGGCCAGCCGTTGTTCGCCGGGAGCCCTGAATGCCCCTTGCGCCGGCACACCCGGATGCGGCGCAAGGGGCTGGTCCCGGGCCAGAGCCCTTGGCAGGCGCCCCCCCGCGCCCTATGGTGCGCCGCCATCCGACGTCAACACAAACGACGTCAACATCCCTTCACGCATGGCTGGCCGGGAGCGAGCCCTTCGATCCCGCAGCCATAAACGGCAAAATCCGGCCCCGCCCCGCATCATCATGCGCTGGAGTCCGGACGACGCGACGATCATTAGGTGTGAAAATGTCAAAACTCGAAATCATGTGGACCAAGGTCGACGAAGCGCCGGCCCTTGCAACGTATTCCCTGCTGCCCATCGTCGAGGCCTTTACCAAGGCCGCCGGCGTCAACGTGAAGCTGAAGGACATCTCGTTGGCCGGCCGCATCATCGCTGCCTTCCCCGAAAATCTCGCGCCCGCGCAACGCATCAACGATGAGCTGGCCGAGCTTGGCACGCTCGCCACCAGGCCCGAAGCCAACATCATGAAGCTGCCGAATATTTCGGCGTCCATTCCCCAGCTCAAGGCGGCCATCAAGGAGTTGCAGGGCAAGGGCTACAAGGTCCCCGACTACCCCGACACCCCCGCGACCAATGCCGAGAAGGACATCAAGGCGCGCTACACGAAGGTGTTCGGCAGCGTCGTCAATCCCGTGCTGCGTGAAGGCAACTCTGATCGCCGTGCCGCCGGTGCCGTCAAGCAGTATGCCCGCAATAACCCGCACCGCATGGGGGCCTGGACCGCCGACTCGAAGTCCCATGTCGCCTTCATGAAGGACGGCGACTACTACGGCTCGGAGATCTCGACCACTGTACCGACGGCGACCAACGTCCGCATCGAACTGGCCACCGACGATGGCAAGACGACGGTTCTGAAAGCCAAGACAGCCATCGACGCCGACGAAATCATCGACGCCGCTGTCATCAGCGCCAAGGCCCTGAACGCCTTCTTCGCCGCCGAGATCGAAGACGCCAAGAAGAAGGGCGTACTGTACTCGTTGCACGTCAAGGCAACGATGATGAAGGTCTCCGACCCGATCATCTTCGGACACGCCGTGTCGGCCTTCTTCGCCGACGTGATCGCCAAGCACGGCGCCACGCTGAAGCGCCTGGGCGTCAACCTCAACAATGGCTTCGGCGATCTCCTGGCGAAGATCGAAACTCTGCCGGCCGCCGAGAAGGACGCCATCCTGGCCGACATCAAGGCCGAATACGCCAAACGGCCCGGTCTCGCCATGGTCAACTCCGACAAGGGCATCACCAACCTGCATGTGCCGAGCGACGTCATTGTTGACGCCTCGATGCCGGCCATGATCCGTGATTCCGGCCGCATGTGGGGCGCTGACGGCAAGCTGCACGACACCAAGGCCGTCATTCCCGACCGGTGCTACGCCACGCTCTACCAGACCGTGATCGAGGACTGCAAAGCCCACGGCGCCTTTGACCCGAAGACCATGGGGTCCGTTCCCAACGTCGGCCTGATGGCGCAGAAGGCAGAGGAATACGGCTCCCACGACAAGACCTTCGAAATCGCCGCCAAGGGCACCGTCCGCATCGTCGACGACAGCGGCAAGGTGCTGCTCGAGCGCGCGGTTGAAGCCGGCGACATCTTCCGCATGTGCGAGCTGCGTGATGTGGCGGTCGGGGACTGGGTGAAGCTGGCCGTGAGGCGCGCCCGCCTCACCAGCACGCCGGCCGTTTTCTGGCTCGACAAGAACCGTGGACACGACGCCCAGGTCATCGCCAAGGTCGAGAAGTACCTGAAGGACGAGGACACGAAAGGCCTCGACATCCGCATCCTCGCCCCGGTCGAGGCAATGAAGTTCTCGCTTGAGCGCATTCGCAAGGGCCAGGACACCATCTCGGTGACCGGCAACGTGCTGCGCGACTACCTGACCGACCTGTTCCCCATCATGGTACTGGGCCCCTCGGCCAAGATGCTGTCGATCGTTCCGCTCCTGGCAGGCGGTGGTCTGTTCGAGACCGGCGCCGGCGGCTCGGCGCCGAAGCACGTCGAACAGTTCCAGCAGGAAGGTTATCTGCGCTGGGATTCGCTGGGTGAATTCCTCGCCCTCGGCGCCTCGCTCGAGCATCTGGCCCAGACCTACAAGAACGAGAAGGCCGGCGTGCTCGCCAGGTGCCTCGACACCGCCATCGGCAGGATCCTCGAGAACAATCGTTCGCCCGCCCGCAAGGACGGCCAGATCGACAATCGCGGCAGCCACTTCTATCTGGCGCTCTACTGGGCCCAGGCGCTGGCCGAGCAGAGCCAGGACAAGGCTCTGCAGGCCCGCTTCAAGCCCCTGGCCGAGGCCCTCGCCGGCAACGAGGAGAAGATCAACAGCGAACTGATCGGCTCGCAGAGGAAGCCCATGGACATCGGCGGCTACTACCTCCCCGATGACGCCAAGGCCTCCGCCGCCATGCGCCCGAGCAAGACCCTGAACGACGCCCTCGCGGCCCTTTGAGACGTCGGACGCGGGCCACAATGGCCCGCGTCCCCGGAGAGGCCCCATCCCTTGAAAGGCCAACTCCTCCCCGATCATTGATGATGGCCCCTCACGGCCATTCCCAAACCGCCCCCGGCGCTCCCCCGGGGAGACGCACGCCCCCGCCTTTGACACCTACATCGGCAATGCTATAGAGCCGGCTGGGGCTGCCGTGGCAGCATTTCAAGTGACCAGAGCCGATCTCTTTCGCAGCATCCGGCGCCTGTCGTCATACCTGAACCTTTCAATCGGTGGCTTTCCGAAATGGCAAAAATCAAGGTCGCAAATCCCGTCGTCGAAATGGACGGCGACGAGATGACCCGCATCATCTGGCAGCTTATCAAGGACAAGCTGATCCACCCTTATCTCGACATCGAGCTTGAGTACTACGACCTGTCGGTGCAGAAGCGCGACGAGACCGGCGACCAGATCACCATTGATGCCGCCAACGCAACGAAGAAGCACGGCGTCGCCGTCAAGTGCGCCACCATCACGCCCGACGAAGCCCGCGTCAAAGAGTTCAACCTCAAGGAAATGTGGCGCTCGCCCAACGGCACCATCCGCAACATCCTCGGCGGCACCATCTTCCGCGAGCCCATCATCTGCAAGAACGTGCCGCGCCTCGTGCCCGGCTGGACCCAGCCGATCATCATCGGCCGCCACGCCTACGGCGACCAGTACCGCGCCACCGACTTCGTGGTCCCCGAAGAAGGTTCGCTGGCGGTCGCCTGGGTCTCCAAGGACGGCTCCAAGAAGATCGAACACAAGGTGTTCGACTATCCCGCCGGCGGCGTCGCCATGGTCATGTACAACCTCGACGACAGCATCCGGGACTTCGCCCGCGCCTCGCTCAACTACGGCCTGTCGCGCGGCTATCCGGTCTATCTGTCCACCAAGAACACCATCCTGAAACGCTACGACGGCCGCTTCAAGGACATCTTCCAGGAGGTCTTCGACGCCGAGTTCAAGGACAAGTTCGCTGAGGCCAGGATCACCTACGAACACCGCCTCATCGACGACATGGTGGCCTCCGCCCTCAAGTGGTCCGGCGGCTATGTCTGGGCCTGCAAGAACTACGACGGCGACGTCCAGTCCGATACCGTCGCCCAGGGCTTCGGCTCGCTCGGCCTGATGACGTCGGTGCTGCTGACCCCGGATGGCAAGATCTGTGAGGCCGAGGCTGCCCACGGCACAGTCACCCGCCACTACCGCGAGCACCAGAAGGGCAACGAGACGTCGACCAACTCGATCGCCTCGATCTTCGCGTGGACCCGGGCGCTTGCACACCGCGCCAAGCTCGACGACAACGCCGATCTCGCCAGATTCTCGGAGACGCTCGAGAAGGTGTGCATCGACACCGTCGAA
>JBKDZY010000119.1:0-2583 GCA_047971765.1 Hyphomicrobiaceae bacterium
GCAAAAATCGCGTACTGTGAGCCAACGACGATCGTTCTCCACGCCCAGCAATTCACTAGCCTGACAATGAAAGCACCGTCATTCTGGGCACGGATGCTGGCGGCGATCAAGAGCGCTGCGCTAACCGTCCAGGGAGCTTTGGATTTCGTTCTCATCCTCTGGAAGCACCGCAATGGGCGCAAATGCTGTCCAGAATGCCGGTGCCACGAGCACATGTAGTTCTCAGGCCCATCGGTCAGGAAACCTACAGTGTTGCCGGCTCAAGTGAAAACGCTCTGCCTGCGACAGCGGATCAGGCCGTAGGCGCCCCGCCTGCGCAGGACCCGGCCTTCAGGCCGGTACGGTCCGTGAGCGACAATCAGAGGCTTTTGCGTGATCGGATGGCGGCAGCCAGCGTGCCCTCGTCAAGGTAGTCGAGTTCTCCGCCAACCGGCACGCCCTGTTGCAGGACCGATACAGACACTCCGGTCTCGGTAAGCTGCTCTTTCAGATAATGTGCCGTCGACAGGCCCTCGACCGTGGCGTTGAGCGCCAGCAGGACTTCTGTCACGGGGGGGGCGGCGCGTTCGATGAGAGCCGGGATGTTCAGGCGGTCGGGGCCGATCCCGTCGAGCGGCGACAGGTGCCCGCCGAGCACGTGGTAGCGCGCGTTGACCACACCGGCCCGCTCCAGCGCCCAGAGATCGCCGATTTCCTCGACCACGACAATCAGGCTGGCATCGCGGCGCTCGTCCCGGCAGATGCTGCACGGTGAAACGGTATCGTAGTTGCCGCAGGCCGGACACGTCAGCAGCTTCTCCGCCGCCTCCGACATGGCCTTGGCCAATGGCTCCATCAGCTCGGCGCGCCGTTTCAGCAGCGACAACGCCGCCTTCCGCGCGGATTTGGGACCAAGGCCAGGCAGTCGCGACAGCAGCCTGATCAATTGCTCGATCTCGGGACCTTGTTTCTGGCGGGCCATCTGTCGCGTGGGTTCCTCGATTATGGGGACGAATCTGCAAGCCTGGACTCGCGGCAAGATAACCCTGTCTCCCCGCAGCGGCCAGTGCACTGTTGATGCGGCCGGGCAACAGGCATAGGTTCGCGGCGGCCAAGTTTAACCGGCCGGACGGCGACAGAGCAGGGAGCCCAGGAATGGCATTCGACGCCAACAAGAAGGATTTGACCGTGGCCGTGATCGGCACCGGAACAATGGGGCGCGGCATCGTCCAGGTGTCGGCGGCCGGCGGCATGAACGTCATGGCCTTCGATGAAAAGCCCGGCGGCGCGCAGGCGGCCAAAGATTTCTGTGCCAGGATGATTGAGCGTTCTGTCGACAAGGGCCAGATGTCGCCGGAAGATGCCAAGGCGGCGGTTGGCCGTATATCGGTCGCCAGCAGCCTCGATGAGGTCGCCAAGGCGGATATCGTCGTCGAGGCCGTCTTCGAGCGTCTCGACATCAAGCAGGACCTCTTCGAGCGCCTGGATGCGATCTGCGGTCCCGAGACCATTCTCGCCTCCAACACGTCCTCGCTGCCGGTGACGGCCATTGCGGCCCGCACCAGGCACCCCGAGCGCTGCGGCGGGATGCACTTCTTCAATCCTGTCCCGCTGATGCGGCTGGTCGAAGTCATCCCAGGCCTGAAAACGGCGGACTGGGTGACGGAAGCCATGATGACCATTGGCCGGCGCATGACCCGTGAGCCGGTGCTGTGTGTCGATAGCCCAGGCTTCCTGGTCAATCACATCGGCCGCGGACTGGGCCCCGAAACCCAGCGCATCATGATGGAAGGGATTGCGACCCACGCCGAGATCGACCGCATCCTGACCGGCGCTCCCGGCTTCCGCATGGGACCATTCACGTTGTCCGACATGGTCGGCATTGATGTCGGCAACGCCGCCATGGCCTCCATGTACGAGCAGTTCTTTCACGAACCGGCCTACGCACCGACGCCGCTCATGGCGCTGCGCGCCGCCGGCGGCCTCTTCGGTCAGAAGACCGGCTCCGGCTGGTACAGCTACAACAAGGATGGCAAGAAGGAAGAACCGGCAAATCAGCCCGTGCCGGCCATCAAGCCTGGGGATTTCTCGGTCTGGGTCAGGCCGTCGGATAACAACCAGGATTTGCAGGAGCCATTCCTGGCCTATCTGAAGCAGCACGGCTTCAATATCGAGACGGGGTCCCAGCCGTCGCCCAAGGCCCTGATCGTTCTCACCCCGGTCGGCTACGATGTGACGACGGCGGTTGCCGATTTGAAGATCGATGGCGCGCGCACCGTTGCCGTCGACGTGCTGTTCGGGCTGAAGGGACCGCGCACCGTCATGGTCTCTCCGGCAACGGCGCCCGAGTATCGTGACATGGCGCACGCCATGATGGCGGCCGACGGTCAGTCCGTGATTGTCATCAATGACAGCCCGGGCTTCGTCGCACAGCGTTCGGTTGCCGCCATCGTCAATGTCGGCTGCAACGTTGCCCAACGTGGCGTCGGTGTTCCGGCGGATATCGACAAGGGTGCCAAGCTTGGGCTCGGCTATCCGTATGGGCCGATCGAATGGGGTGACCGTATTGGTCCACGGCGCGTGCTCTTCATCCTCGAGCGCCTG
>JBKDZY010000120.1:0-16467 GCA_047971765.1 Hyphomicrobiaceae bacterium
ACCAGCGTCAGCGACACGACCGCCGAGACGACAACCGCCATCGATAGGGTCAGGGCGAATTCGCGGAACATGCGGCCGACAAGGCCGGTCATGAACAGCAGTGGGATGAAGACGGCCAGCAGCGACAGCGTCAGCGAGATGACCGTGAAACCGATCTCGCGGGCACCGTCGAGCGCGGCCTTGAAGGGAGGCTTGCCGTCCTCAATGTGGCGGACGATGTTCTCGATCATGACGATGGCGTCATCGACAATGAAGCCGGTGCCGATGGTCAACGCCATGAGCGACAGGTTGTCGAGGGAGAAGCCCGCAAACCACATCACGCCAAAGGTCGCGATGATGGAGACGGGAAGGCCGATGCCGGCGATGAGCGTTGCGCTCATGGACCGCAGGAAGAGGAGGACGACCAGCACGACCAGGCCCACGGCGAGGACCAGCGTGAATTGCACGTCGTGAACGGATGCCCGGATGGTGCCGGTCCGGTCGTGCACGAGTTCGAGCGTTGCGCCCTTGGGCATGGATTTGGCGAGCCGCGGCAGCTCGGCCTTGAGGCGGTCGACCGTTTCGATGACGTTGGCGCCCGGCTGCCGCTGGACGTTGATGATGACGGCGGTGTGACCGCGATACCAGCCGCCGACCTTGGTGTTCTCCAGCCCATCGACGACGGTTGCGACGTCGGTCAGATGCACGGGCGCGCCGTTGCGCCAGGCGACGATGACATCACGGTACTGCGCGGCGCTGGTGACCTGGTCGTTGGCCGAGATGGTGTAGGTCTGTGTGGCGCCATCGAGTGATCCCTTGGGGCCGGAGACGTTGGCGGCGACGATGGCCGTGCGCAGGTCTGCCATGGAGAGGCCATAGCCGGCGAGCTGGGCCAGATTGACCTGGATGCGCACGGCCGGCTTGATGCCGCCTTCAATGGCGACGCGCCCGACGCCCGAAACCGATGCGAGCCTCTGCGAAACCAGCGTATCGGCGAGATCGGACAGGGTGCGGAGCGGCAGGGTCGGCGAGGTGAGCGCCAGCGTCAGGATGGGTGCGTCGGCCGGGTTGACCTTCGCGAAGGTCGGCGGATAGGGCAGCGTGCGCGGCAAGGTCGATGCAGCGGCATTGATGGCCGACTGCACATCCTGCCCGGCAGCGTCGATGTTCCGGTCAAGCTTGAACTGCAGCGTAATCAGGCTCAGGCCCAGTGATGACGACGACGTCATGACCTCCAGGGCGGCAATCTGGCCGAGCTGACGTTCGAGCGGTGCGGTCACCAGATTGGCCATGGTGTCGGGACTTGCGCCCGGCAGGGCGGTGGTGACCTGGATGGTCGGGAATTCCACCTGCGGCAACGAGGCGACAGGCAGGGAGCGGTATCCCAGAAAGCCTGCAAGCAGGATCGCGATCGTCAACAGGGAGGTCGCGATCGGGCGGAGGATGAACGGGCTGGAGACGCTCATGGCGCGGTGCCTTGCGTGCGCCTTGCCGCCGTCCTGTCCGTATCCTGGCCGGGGCGGTTGCCCTGAACCTTGCTCTTGCCGCGGTTGCCGCCACGCTTCGCCCGTGGTGGGGGAGCAAAACTGACGGGTGCGGCCGCGGGGGCATCGCGGATCACGAGACGGGCGCCTTCCGAGATTCGGGCGAAGCCGGTGGTGACGACCTGGTCGCCGGCGTTCAGGCCCTTCTTGATCACGGTCAGCGTTTCGGTCTGGAGACCGGCTTCGACGGGGCGGACGACAGCCTTGTTGTCGGCCCCGACCAGCCAGACGAAGGTGCCGGCGGGTCCGCGCTGCACGGCGGCGGTGGGAACAGCGGTGACGCGCTCCAGGACACTTACCGTCACCTTCACGTTGACGAATTGGCCGGGCCACAGCAGGCGGGCGCTATTGGGGAAGGTGGCCTTGACCTTCACGGTGCCGGTCTGCGGATCAATCTGGTTGTCGATCACATCGAGTGTGCCCTTGCTGCCGAAGGGCTTGCCGTTACTGTCGATCACCTCGACCGAGTTGCGGGTGGTGTAGCCTTGCAGCGCGTTGCGCAGGTCGGCCAGTCTCTGCTGGGGGACGGTGAACACCACTGAAATGGGGTCCAGCGTCGTGATGGTGACGATGCCGGCGTCGCCCGAGCGCACGAGGTTGCCCTCATCGACGAGGCGGAAGCCGGTGCGACCGGAAATGGGGGCCGTGATGTGCGTGTAGCCCAGGATGGTGCGGGCGTTGGCAATGGCGGCGTCATCGGCCTTCAACTGGGCCTCGAACTGCTGTACCTGGGCTTTCTGCGTGTCCATGGTCTTCTGGGCAATGACGCCGGGAATCTTGGCCATGCGCTCGTAGTCGCGTCTGGCGTTGGCCAACTGGGTCTCGGTGATGGCTCGCTTGGCGATCGCCTGATCGAGTGCTGCCTGGTAGGTCGCGGGGTCCAGTTGGGCCAGCAGGTCGCCGGCCTTCACGTCCTGGCCTTCCTTGAAATTGATATGTTCGATGCGCCCATCGACCTGAGGACGGACAGTGACGGTCTTCAACGGACGGACGGTGCCGACCACATCGACGACAACGGGCACGTTGGTGCTTTCAGCCCGCGCCGCGAGGACCGGTACCGTTGGTGCGCCGCCGCCCCTGGCAGGCGTGGCCGCGCCGTTGCGTCCTGGGCGGTCGCGCGTCTCGGGCGGCGTTTCCGGCTTCACCATGGCATAAGCAACTACGGCGATGACGCCGCCGAGCAGTGCCAGAGCCACCAACTTCTTGACGAGTGAAACCAGGAATTTGATCATCATTGCTGTCCAGCCTAACAGTGGGACATGATCCAGGAACGAAGGACGTATCGGAAAACCGTCGGCATTTTTCGGGGCCGGCGCATGGTGTCCCGAATTTTCCTGCCGGGCGATATGCGGCACACAATCCCAATCGCGGCCCGGCAATGGCTATGCCTGTGTTTCCAGGGACAAATGACCTTAATACGCGCCGATACAAGTCTAGCCTGTTAATTTGTCGCCTGTGTGTTCAAGCCTGAAAGGTGGGGGCGCGGCAAGGGTGTACTGGTCTTTGCCGGCTGGCGTGATAATGAGGGGCGCGGGCGTGGCGTTCCCTTCATCTGCAAGGCCTTGTTTGGCATCTGCAGGGCCACGTTGGGTTGCGGGGGCGTGTCGCAGCGTTCGTTCAGGGGGCTTGTGCGTCGGATTGGCTCATGATGCGGCTGGCGAAGACCAGCAGTTGTTAAACGGTACGGCTTAAGCGTGATGTCAGCGCCGCGGCCGAGCCGCCATAAGGGCTGTTCGTGACAGCGAATGGCGCAAAGCGATCAAGCGAGGTGCGGGGGAATGAACGTTCTCGAGGCAATTCTGCTCGGAATTATCGAAGGTCTGACCGAGTTCATTCCGGTTTCATCAACAGCCCATCTGCTGTTGACCGAGAAATTCTTCGGCATTCATTCTCCGCACAATGTCTTCGAGATCCTGATACAACTTGGTGCGGTCCTGGCCCTGCTGACTGTCTATTCGGCCAAGATCTGGCAGATCCTTTCCGGTCTTCCGGGAAACCCGGCCATGCGCCGCTTTGCCCTGGCGGTGATCGTCGCGTTTCTGCCGGCGGCATTTGCCGGCGTGCTGCTCCACAAGATCATCAAGGAAGTGTTTTTCCAGTCTCCGTTGCTGATCTGCTCGACGTTGGTGATCGGTGGCATCGTTCTGCTGTTCGTGGACAGGTTGAATCTGCAGCCGAATGTCGATGACGCCATGGAGATCAGTCCGCTGAAGGCGTTCCAGATCGGCGTGTGCCAGTGCCTGGCCCTCATTCCCGGTGTTTCGCGGTCCGGGGCAACGATCGTCGGCGGGATGCTGCTGGGGCTCACGAAACGGGCAGCGGCGGAATTCTCGTTCTTCCTGGCGATGCCGACCATGGCGGGAGCCTTCGCCTACGACCTCTACAAGAACATCAACAACCTGGACGCGGGGACCGTGCACCTGATCGGCGTCGGCTTCGTGGTGGCGTTCCTCGCTGGTGTCGTGGTTGTGCGCTATCTCCTGGATTTCGTATCGCGATACGGGTTCGCACCATTCGCGTGGTGGCGAATCATCGTCGGCGGGATCGGCCTGGGGGCGATTCTGGTCCTGGGCTGACCTCCAGTTGGTTCTCCGAGAAAGACTGATTTCTCCTGTGCAATGATTGTGCTGCGCTACTTTGCTGCCAGTATCGGCGCTGTCCGGTGGCGCTGATTGCTCGGCACGTCGCCGGCTGGAGGGCTCGTTCCGGCTCTGTCTGGCGGGTTCCGGGGCTCAACCACACGGCGGCCGGGCCAACTGGAGAACAACAATGAATGCTCGTCCACTGGTTGCGGAGTTCTTTGGCACCTTCATGCTGGTTCTGGCCATTGTCGGTGCCGCATTGTTCGCGGCCCCGTCGGTCGGCCTCCTTGCTGTGGCGTTGGCGGCGGGAATTGCGGTGATCGCCATGGCCTATGCGGTCGGGCACCTCTCGGGAGGGCATTTCAATCCGGCCGTGACGGTCGGTCTGGTGGCTGCGGGACGGTTCGATTCCGCCAAGGCGCCGGGCTATGTGATCGCTCAGGTTGCCGGCGGCATTGCTGCGGCCGCCATTCTCGCCATGACGCTTGCCGGGGCTGCCGGAGGCAAGTGGAACACCTTTGCCGGCGCTTCCAACCATTATGCGCCGATCGGCAGTTTCGGGCTGGTTCCGTCACTGATCTATGAAGTCGTGGTGACGGCACTGTTCGTGTTCGTGATCGTGGGGGTCACATCGCGGCGGGCCCCGGCCGGTTTTGCCCCTATCGCCATCGGCTGGTCGCTTGCGCTGTTCCATATCATCACCATTCCGGTCACCAATGCCTCGCTCAATCCGGCGCGTAGTACGGCGGCCGCGATTTTTGCAGGCTCGGGCGCCCTTGGCCAGCTCTGGTTGTTCTGGGTGGCGCCGATCATCGGAGGCATCATCGGCGGCGTGATCGCCAGGTATCTCCAGGAAGAGTGATCCCGGGACAGGTGTGTGCGACGAACCGGTTGCAATGCGAGGGGACGGCGGGCGATGCTCGCCGTCCCTTGCTATTTCGTTGGTGATGTTTGAAGGCAGGGCAAGGTGTCGCCTTTCATCCTGCCCGGCTGGAATGGCGGTGTTCCCTTCACATCAAACCCCAGGAGCGTTTCATGAGCCAATGGACACCGGAGGAAGTCCACGCGGAAGAACCATTGATCCGCACGCTTGCCGACTACGCGCATTCCAGCTTCCGCGGTTCGCCCGAGGCGCGGGCAACGGCCCGCTTGTGCATGATCGACGCGCTCGGCTGCCTGTTCGAGGCGCAAACGTTTCCTGCCTGCATGAAGCTCATGGGGCCTGTGGTGCCGGGGGCCGTGCTTGCCGGTGGCGCGCGGGTGCCTGGCACGTCCTGGCAGCTCGACCCGGTGCAGGCGGCCTTCAATGTCGGCTCCATGATCCGGTGGCTCGACTACAACGACACCTGGCTCGCTGCCGAGTGGGGGCATCCCTCGGACAATCTCGGCGCCATTCTTGCCGTTGCCGACTGGGTATCGCGCCAGGCGCGCGCCAGCGGCGGGCACACGGTAACGGTTGGCGAGGTCCTGACGGCCTTGATCAAGGCCTACGAGATCCAGGGTGTGTTGGCGCTCGAGAATAGTTTCAACCGGGTGGGGCTCGATCACGTCGTGCTTGTGAAGGTTGCCTCGACGGCGATGTCGTGCGTGCTGATGGGGGCCAGCCGGGGGGAGACGGCCAATGCGCTCACACATGCGTTTGTCGATGGGCAGTCACTGAGGACCTATCGTCATTTCCCGAACACGGGATCGCGCAAGAGCTGGGCCGCGGGTGATGCGACGGCGCGGGCGGTACGTCTTGCCCTTGTCGCCATGACCGGGGAAATGGGGATTCCGACCGTGTTGTCGGCGAAAGACTGGGGCTTCCAGGACGTGCTGTTCAAGGGGCGGGAACTGGTTCTGCCGCAGGAGCTTGCCTCCTATGTGATGGAGAACGTGCTGTTCAAGATCAGCTATCCGGCGGAGTTCCATGCGCAGACGGCGGTGGAGGCGGCGTTGAGGCTACACCCGATGGTCAAGGATCGGCTGGCGGACATTGCCGAGATCCGGATCGTCACGCACGAGGCGGCGGTCAGGATCATCGACAAGCGTGGGCCGTTGACCAACCCGGCCGACCGGGACCATTGCATCCAGTACATGGTGGCGGTGCCGTTGATCTTCGGGCGTCTTGGCGCTGCCGACTATGAGAACGAGGTGGCGGGTGATCCGCGCATTGACGCGCTGCGTGCGAAAATGACGGTCACCGAGCGCGAATGCTACAGCCGCGACTATCTCGATCCGGCGAAGCGGTCGATTGCGAATTCGATCGAGATCGTGATGGCGGATGGGTCGCGGGTGGGGCCGGTCGATGTCGCGTATCCGATCGGGCACCGCCGCCGGCGGGAAGAGGGGACGCCACTGCTCCTCGCCAAGTTCGAGCGCAGCCTTGCCCTGAGATTTGCCGCGAGGCAGCAGCGGTTGATCCGCGATGCCGTTGGCGATCCGGAAGCCTTCGAGCGGATGCCGGTTTCCGATCTGCTCGATCGGATGGTGCTGGCGTGACGGGAGGTGGCAGCGATTCCGTGGGAGCGGAAATGCGTTGCCGGGCGTGGAGGATGTCCACGCCCGGCGGCATGTTACAGGGCCCGAGGGCGATGGCTCAGAGGCGATAGCGGATCTGGTCGGTCCAGAAGCGCTCCAGGCGCACGAGCGTCTTGTTGAGGCTGTCAACGTCGTTGTTGCCAACCTCGCCGACGGCTTCAAGTGAGCCGAGCTGGCGCTCATACAGGTTGTTGACGACGTCGCAGGCGTTCTTGCCCTTCTCGGTGAGGCTGACGCGCACCGACCGGCGGTCTGTTTCCGAACGCTTGTAATGAAGATAGCCCATGTCGACGAGCTTCTTCAGATTGTAGGAGACGTTCGAGCCCAGGTAGTAGCCGCGGGTACGCAGTTCGCCCGCAGTCAGCTCGCTGTTGCCGATGTTGTAGAGCAGCAGTGCCTGCACGCTATTCAACTCGGCGCCGCCAACGCGGTCGAATTCATTCTTGATGACATCGAGAAGCAAACGGTGCAGCCGCTCGATCAGGCGCAGGGCCTGAAGGTATTCCGAACGAAGAGGATCCTCATCGTGACGAGAACTCTTACGGTCATAATCCAACGCAAAATTCATGGATCCTGCCCTCAACTCTGGTTTGACGCTATGCCCGCCTTATGTTTTGCGGGTCATCTGCAAATCCTAGTTGAGGAAATTAAATGTTACCCTAAAAGACATACTAAACAGGGCGTTAATTGGGCATGTTTTGAGGCTGGATTGCAGGGAATGTAATTTAAACTCTATGTTCCTGCATGTCCTTGCGGTCCAGAAGCTCGATGTCTCCGCGTTCCGGGCGGGTGAAGTAGGGGGCCAGGCGTGTCTGGTCGAGGCGTTCCGGAAGCGCGTTGTTGCCCCATTCATTCGAAATATTGTTGTTTTTATTCAATCCATTGGTCTGTCGTTTCGATGTTTCCTCCTGACTCAGGCGGGAGGCGACCCGATATTCCTCGATCAGGCACTGGCGCATGTCGAGGGCGGCGGCCTTGCGGATAACCGAAAACATGATCGCTGCAGCCAGTGGCGTGTTCTTCTGGATGTCTCGAAGGGTAATGCCGGCCCATTCCTGGTCACCTGTTGAGGGTTTGGCAAGACGTGCGACTGTGTCCTGTAAATCAGGCGTTGCGAAATATTTTTCGATTTTCTCTACATTTTTGAGAAGGGGAGGCGGACCGGGATCGACATGGCGATCGTCGAGAATGGGATCGACGGGGTTGGCATCGGCAAGCTCGTGGACGACGGTGGCGAAGTCGGCGCTTGGCAGGCAATGGGTGATCAGGTTCAGGGCGAGGGCATCCGCACGATCCAATACCGGTGCGGTCAAGGCGATGTAGGTGCCGATGGCATGGGGAAGGCGCGCCAGGGCATGGGTCAGGCCAAGCCAGGGGATCCGTGCATCGCCTGGTGGTGCGAACTGCAACTTGAACTCGTCTCCGGCGACGCGGTGGGTGCCGTTGAGGGTCAGGCGGAGATGGGATGCATCAACCGAGCCGTCGAGCAGGGAGACGGTCGGCTTGGAGAAGCACTCGTGAAGCCAGTTGAGCCTCAGGTCGGCAGCGATTGTCGCCTCGTGGGGCGCGATAGCAGGAGACGGGGGGGATGTTGTCGATTGCCGGGCCTGGCGCACGACGACAGCGTAGACACCGGGATCGCGGGCCAACTTCGGAAACCAGGACATGAGAGCGGCGTGGAAATCGGGATTGCCGTCCGGCTGGGCCTGGCCGAGCGTGGCAATGGCGGCGGCACCTTGTTGTTCCAGCTTCACGCTCATTCTCTCATCGGTCTGGCGCTCAGGTTCCGAAGTTTCCGAATGTGTGGTCATCTTGCGTGTCCTTCCTGCCACCCAGGAGCTGTTGTGCCCAGCTCGATGGTTTGTCTGCCGCTTATTAGCCACAATCTGCCAGCTACGTCGCCCTTTCAAAACTAGGACGCATCCGTCATGTTACGGAGCGATTCGTCAGTGCGCGTAGTCCAAAGCAGAGCTTGGAGCAACACATGATCCGTTCTAGGGCACTGTCCGCCCTGGCGCTGGCCGTGCAATTTTCCCTCGGTCTGTCCCAGGCTCATGCGAAGGATGCCGGCGCGCAAGCCAGGCCCGGCGCCAATTGGGCTGCCAAGGTGAAAGAAGCGCCTGAGCCTGCAGTGACAAATGGCTACAGCAAGGATCTCATTCGGCAGGGGCGGGCCTACTGCGCGCGGGTCTTCGCGACCTACAGGATAGAGGGCAAGATCCTCGATCCGATCCACCAGGGGCAGTGTGGCGCGCCGGTGCCGGTGGAAGTGACGCAGATCGGTATCGGTCCGGGTGTGCGGCTTTCCCAGCCATCCACATTCAATTGCAGGATGCTGGAAGAGCTGGCGAAATGGTTCAAGGCGGATGTGCAACCCCGCGCACGTTCGCTGCTGGGCGGGCCGGTGGATGCCATTCATGTGATGAGTTCCTACTCCTGTCGCCGGGCCTACGGACGCAAGCGCGGGCGGCTCAGCGAACACGCCAGCGCCAATGCCATCGACATCGGCAGTTTCAGCACGACCAATGGTGTGACCGCATCCTTGCTGGGCGACTGGGGGCCGACCGAACGCGAACAGCGGGCGCAGATCGCAGCGGCCAAGGCGGCTGCGCAGAAGCGGGCCAAGGCCCTTGCCGAACGGAAAGCCCGGGACGCGCGCCAGGCGGCGCGGTCGGCAAATGCCTCGAAGCAAACCGCGGAGGTTGCGGTGACCGGCCGTGCGGACGGGCCGGTTCTTCCGTCGCGTCCCTCATGGATCGCAGTGGACCAGAAGGGATTGCAGCCCGGGACAAGCGAGGTCGCGGGAGGGCAATCGGTATCAGAGCCAGCCCCGCCGACGACCAAGGCGACGAAGGCCGTCAGTGCGTTTCGTGGTTTCATGGGCGATGCGTTGCGGCAGTTCGTGCCGGGCGCGAATGAGGCCGAGTCCAGTGGGGGCACGACCTATTCATTCGGTGAGCCATCCCGTCTCGGGGGACCAAAGGCCGACAGCCGGCGCCGGGCGGGACGTCCGAAAGGTCCCAAGGCTGGCAGTGAAGAGGCCCGGCGGAGGTTCCTTCACGAACTGCACACGGTTGCGTGCAAACGGTTCGGCACCGTGCTTGGGCCGGAAGCCAACGCGGCGCACAAGAACCATTTTCATCTCGACATGGCTCGCCGCTCGCACGGAAACTTCTGCGAATGAACCGCGGTGCTTCCGGGTGGTGGTGGAGATGATGCTGGCAGGTTGGCGGCCTCAGGAGGCCACGACCGCGACGGTGACGTGACGAGCCTCGCCGGAGGTGTTGCCAGCCGAATCCCTGACCGTGGCATCGAAACCGGCTGCCGCCAATGTGTCGCCGGTGTGCACGAATACGACATCGCCCTTGTTGATGTCGGCCTGTGTGAACGTCGTCACTGGTGTCTGGGGGGCGCTGTAGTGAGCCAGGTGGCCATGGCTTACATTGGAGACCTCATAGACGAGGTCGGTGGCGGTATCGTCGGGATCGATGGCGGTCAGGTCATTGCGGGTTATCCGGACCGAGCTTCCCAGGCGGACCAGCAACTCGAAGTCTCCGGACAGATGCGGAGGAACGTTGCTGACGCGGGCATCGAGGTCGCCGCCGGGCTCGAGCGACAGGCTGCCGTAGTAGACATCGCCCTGGACCGAGCCGTGATTCCTGATGGCGATGTGATCGCGGACGCGGACGATACCCTGAAGCTGGCCGTGGACCTCGGCAGATTGCGCCCGAAGCTCGCCGATTATCTCGCCACCGGGCTGGATGACGACATGACGGCCATCGACCTTGCCATGGACGGCGCCAAAGACTTCCACGTTGTTGCCGTTGCGGACCTCTCCCAGAATTGTCAGTTCGCGGCCGATCACTGTGGCGCGTGATGCTTTGGACATGTCTCAACCGCTCCCTGGCGTCTCTTCTGGACTTCAATGACTGTCTGTTGGGGCTTCCAAGTGGGGTCTGTTCTCACGATCGGGGATCGTTGTCTCCTGTGTGAACAAGAAGAGGGCATATTCCCGGATATCGGCCTGCCGGAAAAGAGTTTTTCAGGGAAGCCCTGTGGCCGGCAATCCTGTGCGGGGTGGCCATTCGGAGGCCAGGGCATGTGGGCAGGTGTGGCTCGCGTCCAGGCCATGGTGGAGTACCAAACGTGCAAAAATGCCTTGCACTTGATATCAACACGCTCAATCCTCCCGCCCAAACGCACACCAATGACCACGCCTTTCAATGAGGGAAGCCCATGCAACGCGCCCCAACACGTCTCGTTCAGCCCCATGATGAGCAGATGCGAGGGGGAGCTGGTACACCAGTGCGCCAATGTGGCGTTCACGGTCAATACCCCACAGTGCGTATGCGTCGGAACAGGAAATCGCCGTGGGCGCGGCAACTGGTGGCGGAAAACACCCTTACCACGGCGGATCTGATCTGGCCGATTTTCCTGGTCGATGGGGACGAGCGGCGGGTGCCGGTGGCGCATATGCCGGGTGTGGACCGGGTCAATATCGCGGAAGCGGTGGCGGAGGCCGAGCGTGCGGCCCAGCTTGGCATCCCTGCGATTGCGCCGTTTCCCTACGTCGATCCGGGCCTGAGAGATCCTGTCGGCAGCGAGGCGACGCGCTCGACGAACCTCATGTGCAGGGCGGTCAAGGCCATCAAGGCGGCCGTGCCCGATATCGGGCTGATTACGGATGTGGCGCTCGACCCCTACACCAGCCATGGTCATGACGGGGTGCTGGACGAGACGGGACGGATTCTCAACGAAGACACCATCGAGGTGCTGGTGCGGCAGGGCATGGCGCTTGCCGAGGCGGGCGTCGATTGCCTGGCGCCGTCCGACATGATGGACGGGCGGGTCGGGGCCTTGCGGATGGCGCTGGACCAGTCGGGGTTCACGGATGTGCAGATCCTGTCCTATGCGGCCAAGTATGCGTCCGGTTTCTATGGACCGTTTCGTGATGCAATCGGAACCAATGCAACCCTGATTGGCGACAAGCGGACCTATCAGATGGATCCGGCCAACACGGACGAGGCCATGCGGGAGGTCGCCCTCGATCTCGCCGAAGGCGCGGACATGGTGATGGTGAAGCCGGGGATGCCGTATCTGGATGTGGTGCGCAGGGTCAAGGAGACCTTTGGCGTCCCGACCTTTGCCTATCAGGTGTCCGGCGAGTACGCGATGCTCGAAGGGGCGGCGCGCAACGGCTGGCTGGATGGCGACCGGGTGATGATGGAGGCGCTGTTGTCGTTCAAGCGCGCGGGCGCGGACGGCATCCTGACCTACTTTGCGCCGCGCGCCGCGAAACTGCTCAAGGCGACCGGTTGAAGTTGTTGAGTTGCTGTCGCCGGGGCGGGCCATGATCTCGCAAAATGGTAGTTGCATCTGCGTGCGAAATGGCGCCGTCTGGGAGCGTGTTCCTGGTCGCCGGGCGGTGTGGCCAGTCGTGCGACATATTGGACAACAATGGTAAGTTCGAGCCGGGTCGAGGCAGCAACGCCGCGTGCGGTGTTCTTCACTTGCAACAGCACTTGATGTCGGGCCTTCCAGTCCATAGTTTGCCGCGCTGGGTGTGCGGGTCAGCCACCCCTCTGGACCTTGGTTGCATCAGTCGGCGCGTGGGGATTTGAATGACCGAACAGCAGAAAAGCTTTCCGGAATTCTATGTGACGGCGCCGCAGCAATGCCCCTATCTCACCGGGCGGCACGAACGCAAACTGTTCACGCATCTGACGACCGACAAGTCGCGAGGACTCGTCGATAACCTGCTGCGGGGCGGCTTCCGGCGTAGCCAGAATGTGGCCTACATGCCCTACTGCGATGGCTGCCAGGCATGCGTCTCGGTGCGTGTGAAGGTGGATGCGTTCAAACCGGGCAAGACCTTTCGCCGGATCGTGGCGCGCAACCGGGATCTGGTGGCGCGGCGCGTTGCAGCCGTTCCGACGATGGAGCAGTACAATCTATTCAGGAGCTACATCGACACACGCCACGGCGATGGCGGCATGGCCGACATGTCGGTGCTCGACTTCGCGATGATGGTGGAGGATTCCATCATCGAGACGTCGTTGACGGAATACCGGATGCCTGCTGGCGCCGACGGTTCGGGTGGGGATGCAGGCTCCGGCGAACCGGGTCGGCTGGTGGCTGTCGCGCTGTGTGACCGGCTCTCGGATGGCATTTCCATGGTCTACAGCTTCTACGATCCGGAAGAAGCGGCACGCAGCCTCGGGTCCTACATGATCCTCGAGCACATGGAATATTCGCGGAAGCTGGGGTTGCCCTATCTCTACCTCGGCTACTGGATCGAGGGGTCGCGCAAGATGAGCTACAAGAGCCGTTTCCTGCCCCAGGAACATCTCGGACCGGACGGCTGGTTCACCGCGCGCCACATGCCTTCGCCCTGAGACCGGGCACAGCTTCCACCAATCCATATTTCGAAATGCGGCATGAGCAAGTGCATTTCGGATGACTTGTGTCGTAGTCTTGCGGACAGGGCGCAAGCGT
This sequence comes from Hyphomicrobiaceae bacterium, assembly GCA_047971765.1. Lineage (GTDB taxonomy): Bacteria > Pseudomonadota > Alphaproteobacteria > Rhizobiales > Hyphomicrobiaceae. Next base: position 13,121 of record JBKDZY010000120.1, read on the forward strand.
GGTGCGCACTTCATCATCCGGGGGGTACGGGCGGGGCATGGGCTGGGTTGGCGACATTCTCGGGGGCACGCCCCTGTTGCCCTTGCTCATGCGCATGGTGCTGGTCGCCACGTTCGTCGTATCGGTGGCGCTGATTGCCGAGCGTCTCGGGCCGTTCTTCGGCGGCATGGTGGCGTCGCTGCCATTGTTGACGGGGCCGGTCTACGTGCTGCTCGCGTTCGAGCACGATGCCGCCTACTTCGCGCAGACGACGGTTGCCTCGGTGGCAATTTGTGCCGGCATTCCCGTATTCGTGCTCGTCTATGCCCTTCTGGCGCGCAGCCGCTCCGGGCCGCTATCGGTGCTGGGGGCGCTGCTGGCCTGGAGTGTTGTCGGGCTCATTGTGCAGGCGCGCGAATGGACTCTGCCGGAGGCGCTGCTGTTCGTGGCGCCGGTCTATGTGGTCTCGCTGCCCTTGGCCCAGACCTTCACGCGCGGCGTGCCGATCAGGAATGCCAGGCGGCGGTGGCATGATCTGCTGTTGCGGGCGATGTTCGTTGCGATCTTCACCGGCATCGTGGTGGTGGTGAGCCAGCATGTCCCTCCATCGGTAACGGGTGTGCTGTCGGTGATGCCGATCCTGATGAGCAGTCTCATTCTCGTCCTGCATCCGCGCATTGGTGGTCCGGGAACGGCCGCCCTGATGGCGCACACGCTTGGCGGGATCGTCGGCATGGTGCTGGCGTTCTGCGCCGTGAACCTGACGGTGCTGCGGATCGGCGTATGGCCGGCGCTGGCCCTGGGACTTGGCATTTCGGTTTCCTGGAACACGATGCTGATTGTGGCGCGCCGGCTCAGAATCCGCTGAGGCGCGAGGCTTGATGATAAGATTGACGATGTATATCGTCAGGTAGAAATAAGAAAAATTGATTGGTTTGCCCCATGGTGACGTTCAAGCAGCTTCGTTATTTCGATGCGCTGGTGCGGCTCGGTCATTTCGGCCGCGCGGCTGAGCATTGCGCGATCTCGCAGCCGGCGCTTTCCATGCAGATTTCCGAGCTGGAACGGACGCTGGGGCTGGTGCTGATCGAGCGGGGGCACAAGGCGATTTCATTCACGCAGGCCGGGCTCGAGGTGGCGGCACGGGCGCGACGCATCCTGCACGAGGTGCGCGATCTTGGCGATATGGCGAGCCAATGCGCGGGTACGCTCAACGGCAGCCTGCGGCTCGGGGTCATCCCGTCGATTGCGCCCTACCTTCTGCCGCCCGCATTGCCCCTGCTGCGCCAGCGCTACCCGGGGCTTGAGCTGCATCTGCGTGAAACCCAGACCCGCCAGCTTGTCGCCGAACTGGAAGACGGACAGCTCGATGTCCTCGTCCTGGCGTTGCCAGTGGAAGACGCTGAACTGGAGACGCTGGCGTTGTTCACGGACCGGTTCCTGCTGGCGCTTCCGAGTGACCGGGCGCTCAACGAGCCGGTGCGCCTGACGCCCGAGCTTTTGCGCGACAACCGTATGCTGCTGCGGGGGGAGGGGCACTGTCTACGGGAGCAGGCGCTGGCCTTCTGCGAACTGCGCCAGGTGGACAGCATCGATACGTTCGGGGCGAGCAGTCTGTCCACGCTGGTGCAGATGGTGGCGAACGGACTGGGCCTGACTCTGGTGCCCGAAATGGCGGCGGGCCAGGAGAGCCGGGGTGCAGGCATCAGACTTCTGAGGCTCGCACGGCCCGAACCGGCCCGCACTGTCGGGCTGGCGTGGCGTTCGACCTCGCCACGGCACGAAGACTTCATGGCGCTCGGTGCAGTGCTGCGCGAGGCCATGCCTGGAATGCCGGATGTCGAGCCGCCGAAACCGGGAGCCCGGGCCAGAAGGCGCCGGGCACGCTCATAGAATCCCAGGTGTCAGATGGTACGATAGCCGCCGTCAGCCATCACGATGGTGCCGGTCACGTACTGGGCGAGGCCGGAGGCGAGGAAGATCGCGGGCCCCACGATGTCCTCGGGCTTGCCGGCGCGGCCGAGCGGGGTGTGGTCGAGAAACGTTTTCACGAGTTCGGGATTGTTGGCGCGGGCCTGGGCATTCAACGGGGTTTCGATCAGTCCCGGGCCGATGGCGTTGACGCGCACGCCGAATTTCCCGAGGTCAGCTGCCAGCGCCTTGGTGAAACCCAGGACGCCGTGCTTCGAGGTGGTGTAGGCGGGTGAGTTGGGCGTGCGGACATGCACGAACGACTGGATGGAGCCGATGTTGACGATGTTGCCCTTGGTGGCGCGAAGCTGATCGACAAACGCGTGGGTGATGTTGAACACGCCGGTCAGGTTGATGGAGATGATGTCTTCCCAGTCCTTGATGACGGCACTTGCGTCGGCGGTGAAGGCGTTGCGGCGATTGATGCCGGCATTGTTGACAAGCACCGTGATCTGTCCGAGCTGCTCCTCGACTTCCCCGGCCACTGCCCGGCAGCGGTCGCGGTCGGTGACATCCACAAGGAATGCCTTTGCGGTGCCTCCGGCCTCTGTCACCAGCCGTACCGTTTCCTTCGCACCTTCGGGGTCGGCATCGAGGACGGCGACTTTCGCGCCTTGCTGGCAGTAGCCAAGTGCGATGGCGCGGCCAATGCCGGAACCGGCCCCTGTCACGGCGGCAATATTGTTATCAAGAAGCTTTGTCATGGCTCGTTTTCCAATCCCGGATTGCTCAATCGTCATGTGGTTGCCGATCGTCCGGTGTCTTACCCCAGACGGCGGCGAAATTCGTCATATCCGAACCGTTGCAGCACGGTGTAGGTGCCGTCCTTTTCCAGCATTGCCAGGTCAGGCAAAGGTGTGCCGTTGAAGGTGGTGTTCTTGACGAAGCTGTATTGCATCATGTCCGTGAACACGAGGCGAGTGCCGATTGCCAGCGGTTCGGGGAACGAATAGTCGCCGATGACGTCGCCGGTCATGCAGGTCTTGCCGCCGAGGCGGTAGGTGTGTGCCAGTTCACCCGGTTTTCCGGCTCCGACGATGGCCGGGGTGTAGGGGACTTCCAGGACATCGGGCATGTGGCAGCTGGCCGACGTGTCAAGAATGGCAATGTCCGTTTCATTGCGGTGAAGCGCCAGAACGGTCGCGACGAGATATCCGGTATCGACGACGACGCCGGCGCCGGGTTCCAGGATCACCTCGACGTTGAAGGTCGTTCGGAAGGTCCTGATGGCCGTGATCAGGCGCGCCAGATCGTACCCCGGCTTGTTGATGAAATGTCCGCCACCGAAATTGACAGCCTTCACCTGGTGGATTTGAGGGGCGAGATGCCGGGCAACATGTTCGATCAATCCGGCGGAGCCATCGGCCAGGCTCTCGTACAAGGCGTGGACATGCAGG
>JBKDZY010000121.1:0-2181 GCA_047971765.1 Hyphomicrobiaceae bacterium
CGATCGATCCTTCGGTGGCGTTTCGAACTCGGCGAGATCAATCAGCATATCAGTCAGCGTGTCGACGCCCGAGTTCTCGAAGATGCCGCCATCGAGCAACCGCAGCTTGGGCGAACCGTCAGCCAGCGTCACCGTCGCCGCCGGCATCAGCCAGGGAAAGCGCGACGAGAAGCCGATTGCCGTGGCAAGCGTGACATCACCGCCCCCATAGGCTCGACCGCTCCCATGGCCCCCGCTCCCATGGATCATGTGGCGCGACAACGCCTCATAGAAGTTCTGCAGCGCAGAATATTCGCCTGGAACGTTGCCCGCCACCACGAACGGCGCCAGCACCGTCCGGTAGCCGACATCCACATTGGTCGTGTTGAGTACCAACGCCGGTGCGCGGTCGTCAGGCTTCCAGGTGGCGAGAAATCGCTGCGAGAACGGCTGGCATCCAAATCCCTTGCAAGGTGGCTGGGTAGCGCGCCAAACCTCGTCCAGCGTCTGATCAAACGCCCGGGCCCGGTCCAGCGCCCCGATGGGAAAGGGCAGAAAGCGCTGCGGAAAGTCAGTGAAGAGACCGGCAGCCACCACCGGCGCCAGATAGTCTTGTGTAACAAGCGGACGCACACGCTCCTCGAGCGACGATCGGTCCCCGGGGCTCTTGTGTCCCGCACACGGATCGCCTCCCGCAACGTCCACGGCATCCACCTGCTGCGTTCCAGCCAGCAATGTCGTGAACAACGCTGCGCCGAAGCTGCCACCTGAGACTCCACTGATCGCGAACGTGTGCTGTGCGAACGCCGGACATCCGTCCTGCAGGCGCGCGAGCCCCGTGGCCACGAAATCGGTGGCGTAGAGACCGCCGCCAGCCGCCGCCACCATATAGACCGGATAGGGCTTGCCGATCCGCTCGTAGTAGGCGCGGTCCGCACGGGCCTGGTACCATTTCCGGAACGCCGCCTTGGAATCCATGCGTTGAACCGGTGCCTGTGCAGGCTCCAGCGCCACACTGTGGTTGTCGTTGAAGTCCGCCAGCGAAAGCAGCGTCACATAGACGGCGATCACCGGAATGAGCGGAATGCCACGCCGCCGCGAAATGATGCTGAGCCCGGTCGCGAAATACGAGAACTGCATGATGAAAAGACAGAACAGCGCCGGCGTACCAAGCATCCACGCCGCTCTCACGCTCCACGCATGAGAGAGCGGGGCAGCGAACAGAACCAGCAGCCCCAGTGAAAACAGGATGGCCAGCAGCACCGCAGGCAGCGAAAAGAGCCAGCGATTGGCCTGCGCGTACTTGTAGCGCCGACGGCCGGACGTGCGCAGGTAGGCAAAAAACACCAGCGCGAAGGCGAGAAAGAAGTAGCCGTAGGCCATGTAACGCAACGCCACCGCGGCATCGGACTGGCGCGAGGCGACAGCGCTCACCAGCAGGTTGAAGGGCAGTTCCTTCACCTCGCCCGCTGCCATCAGAAGCCCCGCACCGGCCCCCAACGGGATGAGGGCACCGCACAGGCGTGGCAGCCATCTCAACGCCATGCCCCGCACCGTGCTGTCCGCAATGTGTTCGCGCGCGAACAGCAGCGTGAGATTGCGGGCCAGAATCCAGTTGAGCACACCGGCGACCAACGCCCCGATCCAGCTCAGGTCGAAGGAGCTGTAGCTCAGCCGGTGCCACCCCCAGTCCACGATCGACGACCAGCCCGATGAAGGCAGCGCAGGCATCACATAGGCATAGTCGCGGGCAAAAACGCGATAGATTTCGCGGGTCTGATCCGGCAGGGACAGCGCCAACGCGGCCAACAGCCCGACGGCAAGAGGTGCAATGACGATCGCCGCCGCATCGACCAGATCCCGTGCCTTGGTTCCCACGGGCTTGTCCAAGGTCCGCGGCAGTTCACTTTGCTCGAAAGCCAATCCAACACCCCCAGCAATTCAATCCGTGCAGGACCTCCAAAAGGTCCATGCCCCAAAACACCCCGGGCCCGGCGCAAGGCCGCCCGCTCCTGGCATGAGGTCGGCCCGCTTTGAACCGCGAACCCGCGCAAAATCAAGACCGTCCTGCGAATGACGACCAATGGAACCATCGAGACAACATCCACTTTGGGCCCTTGCGGTGATAATGGCTCACTTATCCACAAGCCGTTCAACACAACGCAGCAGCAACGAAATATCCTCCGGGCGAGATAATCGGTG
>JBKDZY010000122.1:0-15285 GCA_047971765.1 Hyphomicrobiaceae bacterium
TCGGCAATTGTTCTGTCGGCTACACTCTCGATCGAGGCACGTCAGAGGTTGGCCACGGCGTTCCAACGCGGCCTCGGATGCGCGCCCGAGCCGATCTCGCAAACGCACTATCCATTGTTGACGGTCGTCTCCGGTGGCGGCGCGCACTCGCATCCGGTCGCGACCCGCGCCGAGATAGCCCGCGATCTGTCCGTCGCCCGGATCGCCACGATGAGCGCCGTTGCCGAGCACATCGCCGACAAGAGCCGCCAGGGCGCAACCGCTGCGTGGATTAGGAACACCGTCGATGACGCAATTGGCGCCTGCGAGGCCCTCCGCGCGCACGGCATCGAGCCCATCCTCCTGCACGCCCGCTTCGCCATGGGTGATCGCCTTGACATCGAGGAGGATGTGCAGCGACGGCTTGGCAAGGCCAGCACCCTGGAAACGCGCCGCAATCCGGACGGCAGCGGCGTTGTCGTCGTCGGCACGCAGATACTTGAGCAGTCGCTCGACTACGACGTCGATGCCATGGTGATGGACCTTGCACCCGTCGACATGATTATCCAGCGCGCCGGACGTCTGTGGCGCCATCCGGCCCGATCAGGACGACCAATTGCAGAGAGCGAACGGGTGCTCATGGTGCTTTCGCCCGATCCGAGCGCGAATAAGATCGGCAAGGACTGGTATCGTGAGGTTTCGCCCGGCGCAGCCGCTGTCTATCCGGACCACGGCTATGTTTGGTTGAGCGCCCGCGCCCTCTTTGAGCGCGGCGCCATCCGAACTCCTGACGGCATCCGCGACCTGCTCGCGGCCGTTTACAATGACGAGCCGCAGGCCGATGTTCCGGACGGTCTAACGCGCGCATCCCTCGATGCTGATGGCAGGCGCCATGCTGCCCGATCGCTCGCCGCTGCCAACAGCCTCTCCGTGACGGAAGGCTACCTCGGCAACAACGCGCTCTTCCTGGAGGACACCGTTACGCCGACACGCCTAGGCGAGAAATCCACAGTCTTCCGGCTGGCCAAGCGCGTCGGTGGACGCATCGTGCCGTGGCATTCTGTTGAAGAGGCCGGCTCTCCTGCGCGCGCGTGGGCGTTGTCCGAGTGCGCCGTGCGCGAAACGAAGGCGTCGGGCATTCCCGAGCCGGCCGGACCACTCGCCGCCGAGATCGCCGCCGTCAAGGAGACATGGCCGAAATGGGAACAGTGACCCTGCCCCCAATGGGTACTCAGTCATAAGTTAGTTCTGTTCGCGGTTCGCCCTCGTTGGACCTCTTTGCAAACTCAGCCGGTGAAACCAGCCCACTGGACCTGAGCAAGGCGGAAAACTCCAGACCCGAGTGGTCCAAGGTTGGGTAGCAGTGCATCGTCATGAAGTTGACGTCTCACACACCGGGCGCGCTGATCAAGACGAAGGATGGCGTTAGCTGCTCAGAGAAGGGGCTCGCCAACTTCACGGCGGACTCGATCGACGCCACAGCGCTGCCGGAGAGGTGCGTCACGCACGGCCTGCGCAAGGCAGCGTCGCGTCTCCTGGTTGAGGCCGGCGGCACGCCGCACCAGATCATGGCGATCACCGGGCACAAGACATTGGCCGAGGTCGAACGCTACACCCGCACGGCCGCCCAGAAGAAGCTGGTTGTGACTGCAATGGAGCTCATGCCGGCACGGCTTGACGCGCAGGCGTCCCCAAACCCATCGCGCGGCTTGGGGAATGCCACCGAAAAATCCAGGTCTTTCATAGAGGGGCCGGATGGATGGCGCTCCCTAGGGGAATCGAACCCCTCTTTCCAGATTGAAAATCTGGCGTCCTAACCGATAGACGAAGGGAGCGCTGCGCGACGGGTATAGGCAGCTTTGCCGTCCGTTGCAACAGCGAGAAGCGCAATTGGCAAAAGATCTTCCAAAAGTGCTGCAATTGCCCGGTCCAGGGAGCCATGCGGGCAACAGCAGGCGGATGCTCAGGCGTCCTGGTCGAAGGTCGGTACGGGTCCGTGAGCAAGGATAACCTGGGCCAAGTCAGATTTTGCTGGAATCGAACTGAGTTGCAGACCCCTGTTCCTGCCTGCATCCCCGACGATCCCCCGAATTCCGGAAATCATGCCGGTTTCGGCCTCAGCGCCACCAGGCAAAGCAGTTCGAACAGCATCTGGGCCCCGATCTGGGCTGTCGCGGTCGTGGCATCGTATTGGGGGGCGACCTCCACCACATCGCCGCCCACAATGTCGATGCCGGCCATGCCCCGCAGCAGCCCCAGCACCTCCCGCGGTGTCAGACCACCCACTTCCGGTGTTCCGGTTCCCGGCGCCAGCCCCGGATCAATACTGTCGATGTCAAACGAAACGTAGGTGGGCCCATCACCCAGGACTTGCCGCGCCTTGGTCACGATGGCCGCCACGCCCAACTCGTCCACCGCCTCGGCATGAAACACTTGCATCCCGCTGTCGCGCGAAAACTCCCACAGATACTCGGCCCCACCCCGAATGCCGATCTGGACCGTGCGTTCCGGATCAAGGACGCCCGCCAGAACAGCCTCCCGGAACGGCCCCCCATGATGAAAGCGCGAGCCCTCGTAGGGACCGGACGTGTCGCAATGGGCGTCGATGTGCAGCATGCCGACCGGCCGGTCCGCGCCCAACGCCTTGAGGATCGGCAGCGAGATGGAATGATCGCCACCGACAGACAATGGAACCACACCGCCGGCCGCCACCAGCTCCCGATACCAGGCCTCGATGTCGGCATGGCACTGCGCAAGATCGAAGCGGCTCTGCATTGGCACATCACCAACATCAGCCACCTCCAGGCTCGTGATGGGCGCAAGCCTCAGCGCATGTTCGTAGGGCCCGACACGCTCGACCGCTCGCACCGCCCGTGGCCCCAGCCGTGACCCCGCCCGATTGGTCACCCCCAGGTCCATCGGCACCCCGACGAGCGCCACATCGAGCCCTTGGAAATTTGTTTTGGCAGCATCCGCGCGATACGGCGCACCGAGAAAGGTGGCGACATCGGAAAACGGCCACTTGCGCCGATCCGGAGACGTGAAGATCCGGTCGGCAACCGCACGAAATCCCGGATCGTGAATGTCGCCGCCGCTGGCGTCTGCATATTTGGCCCGCAGCGCCTCAAGTTTATCCTTGTCCATGTGGCATTGCCCCATCGTGTTCCGGGCTGCACCGGTCCACTGTGGCGTTGTGCCTGACCGGCCAAGCCGGACGTACTTTATAGCGTTTCCGATTAAACGGAACCGCTCAGGCCGAGATTGGGCTCAGGCAGTATACGTTAATTGGTCTAACGGGCTACCAGCCCGCCATCGAGAACCAGCTCGCTGCCGGTCATGAAGCTCGAAGAATCCGAGAGCAGCCAGACCACGGCTTCGGCAATCTCGCCAGGACGCGCCATCCGGCCCAGCGGAATATCCGTCGCCATCCGCTCCTTCGCGCGTGAGGGATCGCGCGTCGCCCCGGCAATATCGTCCACCATGTCACCTTCGACAAACGCTGGATGTACCGAGTTGCATCTCACTTTTGGTGTCTTGCGCGCCCCTGACAACGCCACCGACTTGGTCAACAGCCGCACCGCACCCTTGGAGGCGTTGTAGGCCGCAAGGTTCGCCCCGCCAACAAGTCCCGACACGGACGAAAGATTGACGATCGACGGCGCAACGCTCCGCCCGAGCAACGCCATGCCATGTTTGCAGCCCAGGAAGACACCATCTGCATTGATCGCCATCACGCGCCGCCAATCCGCCAGCGTGGTCGCCTCGACATCACCCAGGACGACGATGCCGGCATTGTTCACAAGCCCGTCGAGACGGCCATGGCGCGCCTCGATCCATTCCATGGCCACGGTCCAGCTTGCCTCGCTCGTGACATCAAGGACAACATTCATGCCGGGGCGCCCCGCAAGGTCCGAGCGGATCACGACACCGCCTTCCGCCTCGATATCAGCGGAAATCGCCGTGCCGAGCGTGCCGGCTGCTCCCGTGACGAGAACGACATGCTGCCTTAGCCGCTGGCTCATTGTCTCACCTCAATTCAGGATTCCATCGTCGCGAGGCGGCTACACACACTGCGCCGCCCCGCTTCGCGCCTCTTTTCGCCTTTGAGCCGAACGCCTGGACCACACCTTCCCGCCAAGCCGAAAGGCAGCGTCAGCGACGACTTGAAAGCCATTCCATCATGATGGAGTTGAAGACATCAGGGTGCTCGACATTCGGGAAATGACGGGCATTCGCAATGCCCTGATAGCGCGCGCCCGGAACAAGCTCGGCAATCTTCTTGTTACCCGCCGGCGGCGTTCCCTCGTCGTCATCCCCACACACGACCAGCGTGGGCACTTTCACGCCAGGGAGCTTCGGCAGGAAATCGAAGTCGAGAATCGCAGCCGCGCAGCCGAGGTAGCCTGCCGGCGTCGTGTTGGCGACGGTGGAGCGGATCTCCTTCCAACGCTGCGGACGGCGCGGCTTGAAGCCATCCGTGAACCAGCGCTCCATCGTGCCATCGGCCAGTGGCTCCAGCGACGCCGCATCCCGCACCGCCTTCATGCGCGGCTCCCACGCCGCCTTGCCGCCGGGCGGAGTTCCCGGCGCCGTGTCACACAACATCGCGGAATGGAGACGATGGCCATGACCGATGGAAACCGCCTGCCCGATCATCCCGCCGATGGAGAGGCCAATGAAATGAACCTTCTCCAGCCCCAGGAAATCAAGAGCAAGCGCCACATCGTCACCCAGCGCCGCCATTGTGTAGTCACCCGGCACGGGATCGCTGCCGCCGTGCCCACGCATGTCGAGACGCAACACTCGCCAGCCCTTTTCGAGCAACGGCGAGACCTGCTCCGCCCACATGCCACCATCGGACGACAATGAGTGGGCAAAGCACACGACCGGACCGTTATCGGGCCCTGTGAGGTCGTAGTAGAGGCAGCGGCCGCCAGTCTTGATCAACATCCTGCAGTCCTCGTTCGAAGCAATTGGTGGCAAGGGTCAAACTTCGGACACTGTGACCCTGCCCGCCGCCTTTGGCAATGCACCGGCCTCTGATCCCTCTGCAACCAGACGCAGTTCAGCCGAAGAAACAGTCCGGGCGGGAGAGCAACCATCTCTCGCCCATGAGGACACTGCAGACACGTCAAAGCCCAAACCGTGGGCCGCTGACGCGCGCCGCAACCTTCAGCTCAGGGCACTGTTTTCCATCGCTTCCAGTTCGTCGATCAGGCCTTCCAGCACATTGAGCCCCTTCGCCCAGAAGGTCGGATCGCGCGCATCGAGCCCGAACGGGGCCAACAGCTCCGAGTGGTGCTTGGAGCCGCCCGCCTTCAACAGGTCGAAGTACTTCTGCACGAAGTCCGGATGCGCTTCCTGGTAGAGCCCATACAGCGAGTTGACCAGGCAATCGCCGAACGCATAGGCGTAGACGTAGAACGGCGAGTGAATGAAATGCGGGACATAGGCCCAGAACGTTTCGTAGCCGGGCTTGCACTCCACCGCCGGCCCCAGGCTTTCCGTCTGCACCTCCATCCAGAACCGGCAGAGGTCGTCGCTCGTGAGTTCACCGACCCGACGGCCCTCGTGAACCTTGCGCTCGAACGTGTAGAAGGCAATCTGGCGCACGACCGTGTTGATCATGTCCTCGACCTTCTGCGCCAGCATCGCCTTGCGCTCGCGCGGACTGGCTGCCCGCCCGATCATCGACCGGAACGTCAGCATCTCGCCGAACACCGACGCCGTTTCGGCGAGTGTCAGGGGTGTCGGCGCCAGCAGCGGCCCCTGCGGCGCCGCCAGGATCTGGTGCACGCCATGCCCCAGTTCATGCGCAAGCGTCATCACGTCCCGCGCCTTGCCCTGGTAGTTCATCAGCACATAAGGGTGCGCAGACGGCGTGGTCGGATGCGAGAATGCACCGGGTGCCTTGCCGGGGCGAACTGGCGCGTCGATCCAGCCGCTCTTGAAGAAGCGTGAGGCAATGTCAGCCATCTCCGGCGCAAAACCGCTGTAGGCTTCCAGCACGATACGCTCAGCCTCCGGCCAACGGATGGTCTGTTCCGGCTTCTCCGGCAGCGGCGCATTGCGATCCCAGTGCGCGAGCTTGTCCAGGCCCAGCCAACGCGCCTTCATCGCGTAGTAGCGATGCGCCGTCCGCGGATAGGCATTGCGCACCGTCGACACCAGCGCCTCGACAACCTCGGGCTCGACCCTGTTCGACAGATGCCGCGCGTCGGCCACATCATGGAAACCGCGCCACCGGTCGGAAATCTCCTTGTCCTTGGCCAGCGTATTGGTGATCAGCGTGAACAGCCGGATGTTCTTCCGGAACACCTTGCCAAGCGATTCAGCCGCGGCCTGCCGCTTCGCACGATCCGGGCTCATCATGAAGTTGAGCGTCGGTTCAAGTCCCAACGATTCAGCCTCGCCCTGCACCTCGAAGCGCAGATCCGCCAAGGTCTCGTTGAAAAGGCGATTGAACGCCCCGCTCGACGTCATGCTCTTCTCGACGAACGCCTTCTCAAGCTGTTCGTCGAGCTGGTACGGTTTCTCCTTGCGCAGGTCGTCCAGCCACGGCTTCATCTTGGCGAGCGCCGGCACCTCCAGCGCCTCCGCCAGATCAGCCTCCGGGATCTGGTTGAGTTCAAGCTCGAAGAACACGAACTGGGTCGAGGCTTCCGTCAGCTTCTCGCGGACATCGCCGAAAAATTTAGAGCTGACCGGATCGGCCATGTTTGCGTAGTAGAGCAGCCCGGCGTAGGAGCCGAGCCTTCCCATCACATCCACCAGCTTCTCGTAGGCCTCGATCGCCTTCGCCAACGCCGCACCGTCACGACCAAGCCCCTTGATCTTCCCCTGATAGGCCGCTTGCAGCGCCTTGGCATCCTCGTGGATGCGCGCCAGGTCACGCGCCACCGCGTCGCTGTCGGGCGCGGGATAGAGGTCGGTCAGGTCCCACTCCGGCATGCGCCCGAGCTCAGCCACCTGTCCCACCGTTTCATTCCCCGCCGTTGGCGCCTGGGGAATACTGGAAGACTTCAGGGCGGAACGGCCCGGGTGCATCAGCGTCATCTTATTGTCCCTCTTGGCATGCACTTGCGTTTAGGGTCTATTTGCTCGCAACGTGCGCTAGGTTCAAGACGTGGGCTGCAATCGCGCCCGGGATATTGCCCCGAAAGACCATGACCCACCGGGCGCTCAATAATCATATGAGGAACGTCTGATGCGGAACACCAAAATGGAAATCAAGCCTACAAATGGTGCGCTCGGCGCCGATGTTTCCGGCATCGACCTGGCACGCCCGCTCGAAAGCGAAGCGATTGGTGAGTTGCGACAGGCACTTGGCACCCATGGCGTGCTGTTCTTCCGGGACCAGGACATCTCACCTGACCAGCACATCGCCTTCGCCCGCCAGTTCGGCGACATCAACGTCAACCGTTTCTTCAAGGCGACCGGAACCCACCCCGAGATTGCCGAAGTCCGCAAGGAGCCGGACCAGACCAAAAACATTGGCGGCGGCTGGCATACCGACCACAGCTACGACCAGATTCCGGCGCTGGGCTCCATTCTGCTGGCCCGTGAAGTCCCCCCACGCGGCGGTGACACGCTCTTCGCGTGCATGGGACGTGCCTACGAGACACTGTCGGACGGCCTGCGCAAGACGCTGGATGGTTTGAACGCGGTGCATTCCAGTCGTCATGTGTTCGGCGCCAAGGCCCTGGCCGAACGCGGCATGGGTAACCGCCTCGGAAATCCGGACGCGGCAACACAGGACGCCATTCATCCCGTTGTCATCCGCCACCCGATCTCCGGCCGCAGGATCCTGTTCGTCAATCCCAGTTTCACCACACACTTCGAAGGATGGACACCCGAAGAATCCAAGCCGCTCCTCGACATGCTCTACAATCACGCCAAGCGGCCCGGCTTCCAGACCAGGTTCCAGTGGAAACCCGGCTCCATCGCCTTCTGGGACAACCGCGCCACCTGGCATTATGCCGTCAACGACTACCAGGGCGAGCGTCGTTTGATGCATCGCATTACACTCGAGGGCGAATTGCTTCACTGACCATCACGCACGCATGCATGGTCAACGTCGGCCGTTGCCGGGAAGACCCAACCTCACACGAACCGGCACGGCTCGACAATGTTCTACGTCCTATCCAAGGTCCTCTGGATTCTGCTGCAACCCTCGTCCGTCATGCTGTTGGCAGTTCTGGCAGGCCTGATCGCGTTGCTCTTTCCACGCACTCACCGGCTGGGCCTGAGGCTTGCCTGGGCTGGAACCGCAAGCCTGTTCATCGCGGGCATCCTGCCCGTCGGCAGCCTGCTGCTGCTCCCCCTCGAAGGCCGCTTTCCCACCATAACAGTGCCCACCGAGTCCACTCGGTATTCCGGTATCATTGTCCTGGGCGGCGCCGAGGAAGGCCGGACCTCCCTGGCCCGCCACCAGCTCCAGCTCAACGAGGCTGCAGAGCGGATCACCGAAGCCACCTCACTGGCGCGCGCTCTACCGAATGTCCCGCTGGTCTTTGCCGGTGGGGTGGCCTTCGCCATCTTTGGACCCGGATCCGGTTCCGAGCCCGTCGCCAGGTGGTGGACTGGTCTTGGGATCCCGACCAGCCGCATCCTGACGGAGGACAAATCCCGAAACACCTACGAGAACGCAATCTACACCAGATCCCTGCTCCCTCCCGTACCGGGAAAGCACTATCTTCTGGTCACCTCCGCCGCCCACATGCCGCGCGCCATGGGCGTATTCCGCAAGGCCGGCTACGACGTCACCGCCTATCCGACGGATTACCGGACACGCGGGACCGACGACCTGTTCGAACCATCCATCAACATCCCTGCCGGCCTGATGCGTCTTGACGCTGCCACTCGGGAGTGGATCGGTCTCCTGGTCTACTGGATGGCAGGCCGGACCAGCGCGCTTTTCCCCGGCCCGTGAGCCTCACGCACGCACGCCTCGGCATCAGCCGTGCAACCCGCCACAAGCCGCTGATGACAGCGGCCAGATGAGGGCTACGGCAGATAAAGCCGTGTGCACGGCTCGATGCTGTCTTCGTCAGAAATTCTTGATCTGTTCGCCCGCAGAATCCGACGATACTTCCGCCCTGTTCCGTAGTGGGCCTTGGCAATCACGGTCAGCGAATCTCCCGGTGCAACCACGTACCAGCCTGGAACCTGAACATTCTCTCCCGCAGAACTGCACCCTGCCGCCACCGCGTGTGCACTGGAAGGCTTCACCCCGCCCGCGTGCCTTACGGAAACCTCTCCGGGACGCCGAATGGCTGCCGGACGCACGACAGCGGCGACATTTCCGGATGCATCGCGCGTTTTCTGGGCCTGATGCCCCTCCCGATGATGGGCAACCTTGCGGGGACGCGCACGATCATGCTCACCGCCGCGGCGCTTCCTGGCATCCCCCTTGTGGCCCGAAGCACTGCGCCCCGCAGCTTGCGCGTCCACCTGCGCCTGATGAACTTCTTCCGTGATCAACCGTGCAGCTTCACGCGCCCGCTTGGCAATCTCCTCCGCCTCGCGCGCCAGCGTCGCTGCCTTCGCCTCGTCGGCCCGACGCGATTCAATGGCTTTCTGCACACGCCGATCATGCATTTCAGACGAATCCGCCGCAGGGTTCGCCGATCCCTGCTTCAGGTTGTTTTCCTCGGCCTTGACCGTGGCCGCCACACGCTTCGCCTCGGCCGCCCGCCATTCAGCCGCCGCGGACTTGCGCCGCGCCTCGGCCTTGGCCATGTCGAGGGACCGACTGGCCTCGAGCGCCGCGCGCTCTGCCGCTGCTGCTTTGCGCGCGATTTCGGCGCGCCGGGCCTCCGCCGCCAGACGCTCGCGTTCTTCCTTGGCTTTGGCGACCGCCCGGGCCCTTTCCGCCGCCTCTGCGGCTTCCCGTTCCGCATATTCGCGCTTCGCCCTGGCCGCTGCCTCCCGCGCAGCCTGATCCTGATGGGCACGGACCGCGTTCACCGTCTGGGCGGCAGGTTCTGTCTGTGCATCGCTTTTCACCGCTGCCCCGGGCGCCGCCGCAGGAGTGCCGGACTGCCCCCGTCCGGCAACCACCTTGGTGTCGGATTTCGGCTGGTCGGACTTGGGCGGCTCTGACTTGCCGCCATCGACCTTGTCGCCAGACACCACCGCCACCTGTTCACCTGGCGTCGGAGGTGCTGCCGATGCTTGTTTAGCGTTCTGATCAGCTTCAGGTTTCGTTGCGGCCTCGGGCGTCTTCCCGACAGCACCCGTGACCGCCGATTGATCCACCTTGCCGCCCTCTTCGGCATCAGCCTTGACAGCGACTTCAGGCTCGCCTTTCCCCTGCGCAATCGCCTTGTCCGAGGGTTTCGACAACGCCGTCGGCGGCGTCGCCAGACGATTGACGATATCGGTCTGAAACGCCTTGTTGGCGTCGTTCAAGACGGCAATTGCACGGCTCGCCGGATCTGCCACCCCGGCCGTACCACCCTCACGTTCAAGACGTCCGACAATCTCCTTCTGGAACTTTGCCTCGGCCATCTTGACGGCCTCCAGCACACCCGACACACCTTCCGGCCCAGCAGATCCCCCACGCGCAACATCGGAGGGCTCCACCCGATTGCGATTGCCATGGAAACGCCGAACCGCGTCGGCCACCGGATTGGGTGCTGTCGGTTGCGACAACCGCTCGACAACATCGCCATAGCTGTGGCCCGCCCGGGTCAGCCAATCCGTGCCGCTTTCATAGGCGGGGTCCCGACCGTTGGCGGCAGCCGGCGTGTCCCTGCCTCGCACCGCCTGGGCTTGTACATCCTTCTCCGACTTCTCTGACATGAACGCATCGAGCGCCCCACTCAGCTTTTCCGCCAGCGCCCCTGCCAGGCGCCGGGCTTCGCTGATGATGTGCGCGCTCGTGCCCTCTGTGTCTTGTCCACCAGACTTGCCAGTCGTGGTTTCCGCCGCGCTGGCGGTCGTCATCGCAGCCACCACCAGAAGGGCGGCCGCTCCCGCTGCCAAACGTCTCATGTGACTATTCGGACCCACAATCATTTCCACCGCTCTCACTCGCCGCACGGCCTACACGCTCAAATTGCGCGCCACGCGGTCTTCATACGCAAATCCTGCCCGACCTCGACACTTTTGTCCCATCCGGCCTTGGTGATGCAAACGTTCCGCCAGTTAACCATCAATCTCTGCACCACCCAACAAAATAGCCCCCTGCCGCTTCAATCACACGGAAACTCGGTGTTTGCGGAAATGGCAAGCACCCCCGCCCGCATCCCCCCTCTAGCCGAAGCCTGGCAACAGGCCCATATATTAGAGAGCCGGGAATCAGGCCCTGGGTTTTTGCCAGCACGCCAGAATCGGCTGGCACCCAGGGATATCCTTGTCCCAGGACGGTCAACAGCATCCAATTCTGCCGACAACCAAGAGCATCGCTTCGGCAACGAGAATGAGATAGATTCAGGGCGACCAGCGACATTTCCGCGAGGTCATCGCCGAGATTTGCAACCAACATGAGCACACATTTGAACGCATCGAAGAACACCAGCACCAATTCCCACGACACCTCGCCCCCGGTCACCCCCGCAATGCGCTTCTGCGTCTTCTGCGGCTCCGGCCCCGGCAAGAATCCTGCCTACGCCAATGCGGCCCGCACCTTGGGCAAGTCCATGGCAGAGGCCGGGATCGGGCTCGTCTACGGTGGCGGCAGCCTCGGCTTGATGGGAGAGGTGGCGCGCGCCGTCCTCGGACATGGTGGTCATGTGACCGGCATCATTCCGGAATTCCTCACAGAGAAGGAACGGATGCTGCAGGACGTGCAGGAACTCATCGTCACCAAGGATATGCACGAGCGCAAACGCCTGATGTTCGAACGCTCCGACGCCTTCGTGGCCCTGCCCGGTGGCATCGGGACGCTCGAGGAGCTGATCGAGCAATTGACATGGTCCCAGCTTGGCCGGCACGACAAACCGATCATTCTGGCCGACGTTGATGGCTTCTGGACGCCCTTGAAGTCACTCATCGACCACATGCGCGCCGAAGCCTTCATCCGTGAGGGCCTGGAAGTTCACTATCGCGTCGTTGCCCGGCCGGAGGACATCGTCCCTACGATCACCACGGCCATCGCAAAGGGTGCCGGCCATACGGTCGATCAGGAACTCAGCAAGCGTTTCTAGCCCGGTTCCAGGTATGACGCGGGCCGCAACTGCGGTCCACGCTTGTGGCCGGGTGCTGTCACGCCAGTGCGTAGAACCGGAGATCTGCCCCAACCCCCAGCACGTGATGCAGTCCCAGATCCCCGAACGCCAACCGCGAATCAAGGCGCACCTTCACGGCTTCACTTGCGAGCACATCGACGCCAAGCCTGCCCGCAATCTTCTCCATGCGGAACGCCAGCGCCAGATCGAGCCCGGAAAGGCTGTCTTCACCCAGCGATGCATGACCGCCAAACGCAACCGAGCCATGGTGCACCGCCATACGGAACGCTGGACCTTGACCGCCACGCTGCAACGTCCGCAGCTGCTGCAAGGCCTCCACGAGCCGGACATCGCCTCCCCCACTGTCACGCCAGTAGGCGAGAAAACCATCGCCCAGGAACTTGTTGATCACACCGCCACTCACGTCGACGATTTCCTTGCATTCCCCCATCCAGCGGCCGATCAGCATGGCGTATTCGGCAGGCGGCATGCGCGCAGCAAGTGCCGACGATCCCTTGATATCCGCAACCAGCAACCAGCAATCTGCGTCCTTGATGCTGATGATGGTTTCCTCCGAGGCCAAGGTGCACTCCTCCGGTCTCGCATCCCCGGCGCGTTGCCGGAAGACGACCGCATGGTCCCCGAACACAACGTCGTCGCCGTTGCCAAGCCGCACCGGCATGGTAACACGTCGGCCATTGAGATAGGTACCGTTGCCGCTGCCAAGATCAATGATCCAGTAGTCCGCGTCACCCTGCCTGTGCACCAGCGCATGTCGCCGAGACACACGCCCATCGTCGATAACGACATCGTTGCTTGCCGACCGGCCAATGGAACATGTCGCGTGCACCGGCCAGCGGTGGCCTTTGCCGTCTTCAAGCCAGACGTTGAAAACATCCATGATCGTCTCTCACCCGGTTTGACAGCATCACGACACATCGGCTGAAAAAATATGCGCTTCGGACACACCGAAAAGCCCCCCGCTGACATGCATAATCAAGCAGCGTTCCTTCGCAAGCCCTCAGCCAGTCAATCAGCACACGCCCACGTTCCGCAAACCTGCAAACACCATTGGCATGTGCCCGATAGCGGCGGCAGCACTGGTCCAAAACGCTTCCTTCGGGTAGCATCCCGACAAGATCGCCACATCTTTCCTGGCGTTCAACACGGGACAACGACGGATCGTTGGCGGGGCAGGAAAATCGATGGCCGACGGGCTCTATCGGCGGAGTTGAGAAAGATGGCACTCCTTTACATCTCGACCAACGCACCGCCCACGCAACCCGTCCTGCTCGACCAGCAACGGCTGCACGATCATGGCTGGCGCAATGATCTGCACACGGCCCTGCTCGTCGGTGGCATAGGACTCATCGTGTTCGTGTCGGCGGCCTTGCTGTGGTCATGGCTCGGCGCGCTGCTGTGCGTCGTGCTGGTTGTCGTCATGGCGCTTTTGAGCCCGCGCGTTCCACCCGCCACATTGATGCGCTTCTACAAGGCCCAGCGCATCGGTCCGCACCACGGCGCCCAGCTTCTCGCTCTCGTCAACATCCTGGCCCAGCGCGCCGGCCTGCGCCATCAGCCCGCGCTCTATGTCATTCCCTCGGCCACCTTGAACGCCTTCGCGACCGGCACCCGCGACAACGCGGTGATCGCCTTGACAGAGGGGCTCCTGCGCCGGCTCGACCTGAAGGAACTTGCAGGTGTCCTTGCGCATGAGATCAGCCACATCCGCAACAACGATACCATGGTCATGGGAATCGCGGACAGCCTCACCCGCTTCACCCAGATCCTGTCCTACATCGGCATGTTCCTGGCGCTCGTCAGCCTCCCCGCGGCACTTCTGGGCCACAAGTCGTTTCCCGTCCTCGCCATCGTGCTGCTCTACAGCTCGCCCTTTCTCACCAGCCTGCTGCAGGCCGGTTTGTCCCGCGCCCGTGAGTACGATGCCGACCTCGAAGCCGCCATCCTGACTGGCGATCCCGAGGGCCTGGCCTCGGCGCTGGCTTCCCTCGAGCGCTACCAGGGCCGTTTCTGGGAAGACTTGATGGTTCCCATTCCGGCCCGGCGTATTCCCTACCCTTCGCTGCTCCGTTCCCATCCGACCACGCGGGAACGGATAGCCCGGCTGCAGGATATCGCGGCGGCCACCGCCCCCATGCAGCCTATCCGCTACGGCGACGAGTTCTATCTCAACCTCGCCGGACTGCATCTCGCCAGCCGCGCGCCCCGCCTGCACCTGTTCGGGTTCTGGTACTGATGCCTGGTTGACGCCGCCGCCAACAGACGCAAACGGGCAAGTACGGACACCATTGCACATCGTCGTCCACTCGCTTATCAGCCGCCCATGATGACAGAAGCCAACACTGCCCAGACCTTGGCCGCCGGGATCATCCAGCGCCAGCGCCGCGCCATTGCCAACGGCTTGAGCCTGGTGGAAGCACGTGGCCTCGGCAGCGGTGCGCTTGTTTCCGCCTTGCAGGACCACCTTGGAAACGCCGCTGTGCTGGGACTCACCGGCCCCCCCGGCGCCGGCAAGTCGACGCTGGTCAACGCCCTGATCCGCGCACTGCGTCAGAAATGCCGTCGCGTCGCCGTGCTCGCCATCGACCCGTCATCACCCATTTCCGGCGGCGCCATACTGGGCGACCGTATCCGAATGACGGCCGCTCTCGACGACGACGGCGTCCTGGTCCGCTCCCTCGGCACACGCGGCTCCCTCGGTGGTCTCACCCCCGATGCCGTGCGCATGATCGACATTCTCGACGCCGCCGGCTTCGACGACATCATCCTGGAAACAGTCGGGACTGGCCAAAGCGAGATCGACGTTGCCGAGATTGCCGACGTCGTCACCGTGGTGGCGGCGCCGGGGCTGGGAGACGGCATCCAGGCCATGAAATCCGGCCTCCTCGAAATGGCCGATGTCATCGTCGTGAACAAGGCTGATCAGCCCGGCGCCGCCAGGACCCGCGAAGAACTGGGTGCCGCCCTGTCCCGGCGCGCCGAACCTCGGGCAAACGGCGTCCTGATGACATCCGCGCTTTCGGGCGAGGGCGTCGACATGCTTGCAACCGTGATAGGCGATCTCGCCGCCACCCACCTCACCCAGGATGTCTCGGTCCGGCGCCGGCAAGTC
>JBKDZY010000123.1:0-2159 GCA_047971765.1 Hyphomicrobiaceae bacterium
TAGCCTCGAGCATGGCGAAACTCATGCCGATGCAGTTGCGCGGGCCGAACCCGAACGGCATGAACTGGGTGCGCTTCATCCGCGCTTCGCGCTCAGGGGTGAAGCGGTCGGGATCGAACAGGTCCGGGTCTTCCCACAACCCGTGATGCCGGTGGATCGCCCAGATGGGCACGATCATCATCGTGCCGGCCTTGAACGTCTTGCCATCGAGCGAGACGTCCTGCGCCGCCATCCGTCCGAGCACCGGGGCCGGTGGATAAAGACGCATGGCTTCCTTGAGGACGCGGCGGGTCAATTCGAGTTTCTCGATGTGGGCCGTGGAGATGTCCTCGTTACCCGCCACGGCGGCAATCTCGGCACGCAGGCGCTCCTGCCACCGGGGCGCGCGGGCCAGCAGATAAAGCGTCCAGGTCAACGCCTTGGCGGTGGTTTCGTGACCGGCAGCGGCGAAGGTGAGCAGATTGTTGGCGAACAGCTCGTCGCTCATGGGCTCGGCGGTTTCGGAGGCCGTTGCAGCGCCGAGCTTGGCCATCAGTCCGCCCCCCGGGAAACCCGCCCTCCGCTCCCGCTGGATGAGCTCAAGCACAGTCCGCTTCAAGTGGCGCGCATGACGGCGCATGGCGGGTTTCGCGGGGTGCCAGACCCACGCCGGGAGCTGCAGCAGTTCAAAGGCAACGTCCCAGCTCGTCTTTTCGAGATAGGCGCCGATATGGCGTTTGAGGACATCACCCTCGGCCTCGGTTGCGCCGGAGAAGATGGTGGCGGCGAGCGCATCGAAGGTCACATTTGTCATGTCGATGTCGATGCGGCGCGGCGTTCCAGGTTTCGCGGCGCGCCAGGCGTCCGCCTGTGCCATCGCGACCCGCGCCATATCCGGGAGCAGTGCGACGACCTCCTGATGCCGGAACACAGGCGCCACGATGCGGCGTTGCCACCGCCAGCTCGCGCCCTCGGCGGTCAATATCCCCTCTCCGAGGACCGATGCGAAAATCCGCTTCTCGATCGGCGACTTGGGAAAGTGCTCGTGATTGCCGAGAAGAATGCGCTCGACGAGTGCGGGATCGGTCACCCAGGCCATGCGACCCTTGAGACCTGGCGGAGAGAACAACGGTTCGTGATAGACCTGGGCGGGAAGGGTGCGCAGCGGGTTGATCAGGAAGGTCGGCAGGAAACGCCATATGGGCAAAGGGCCAGCCGGTGATGGCACGGTGGGTGGGTAGAGCCTTGTCCCCTGTTCGCCGACATCTGCCGTGGCCATGGTGCACCTCTGTTTTCAGCGGACCGGACAGTGATGGGGCGATGCGCCGGTGAGGTCAACCTCGCCAGGGCGACGGTCGTCGTTGGCGGCGCTTTCAGTGCATGAACCAGGTGAGGCCATATCCGGGCGCCAGAAAGACGCCTGCCCAGGCCATCGAAGACGCGATGCTGGCGGCGAGAAAAAGCGGCCAGGGCATGGTCACGATACCCGCCACGACGGGCACGAATGGCCTGACAAACCCCATGAACTTGCCGGCCAGCACCGCCACCACGCCCCACCGCTCGAACACGCGGTGCCCCTCCGTCAGCGCTCCTGGATGGACCGCGAAATATCTGAGTTTCGCCACGTCGTCGCGCAACCAGCGGCCGAGACCATAGGCAATGCAATCCCCCAGGACCGCCCCAAGGGACGCTGCCAGCCACACTGTCGCGAATTGGCCACCCGCTGCCCCATGGGCACTGCCGATGGCCAGGAACAGCGCGGTGGATGGGATGAATATCGACAGCGCCGGGATGCCCTCGCCCAGCCCCAGAAGGAAGACGATGGGGGCCGCGAATGCGATGTAATCCTTGATGTGGTTGACGAGATCGCCAAACAGCCCGCTGATCGACATGTGCCCGTTGTCCTGTTCGGCGATTGCCGGATCACGCCCCTGACACGCCAGATGCCCGATTGTTCGTTCGGGCTCCTGATCAACACCAGACACACGGCAGGTTCCCGACCCGCGCTCGTCAATTGAAGGCCCAGGTCCACACCCGTCCGATGGCGTCGCCGAAGATCATCAGCGAAAGCGCCCAGATCACCGCGGACCCCCAATTGGCGAGCTGGAATATGCCCGATGGCAT
Organism: Hyphomicrobiaceae bacterium; assembly: GCA_047971765.1. Lineage (GTDB taxonomy): Bacteria > Pseudomonadota > Alphaproteobacteria > Rhizobiales > Hyphomicrobiaceae. Next base: position 2,104 of record JBKDZY010000123.1, read on the forward strand.
CTGGACGACGCCCGCCACGATCGGCACGGAGGCCCTGAGCGGGCCGGAAAAACGCC
>JBKDZY010000124.1:0-2676 GCA_047971765.1 Hyphomicrobiaceae bacterium
AAGAAATGTTGACCGTGAAATAGCTGGCCACGTCGTAGAAGGTGTCAAGTCCCCGGACATAATCGCCCGTCCGGTCGGAAGTCTCCTTGTTGGCGCCGATATTGACGCCGACGATGCCACCGCGGCCAGCCTTCAAACGCGCCTCGAGCCGCTGCAGCGCGGCTGCATGTCCAGCATTGTTGAAGCCGAGCCGGTTGATAACCGCCCGGTCGCGAATGAGCCGGAAGATGCGCGGCTTGGGATTTCCGGCTTGCGCGAGCGGCGTCACCGTCCCGATCTCCGCAAATCCGCATCCCATTGCCAGAACCGCATCGGGCACGCGCGCATCCTTGTCGAAACCGGCGGCCACACCCACCGGATTGGAGAACTCCAGTCCGCAGACCGTTTGCGCAAGCGAAGCCGGATCGGCCGACGCATCCCGGGGATGAAGGCCCCGTTCGAGGGCATCAATGGTCATGCCATGCGCGCGCTCTGGGTCGAGGGCAAACAGGGCGGGACGCGCAAGATCAAAGAATGCGTTCAGCATTACACCACCCCCTGGGGCAGCTCATGCCGCCCATTACCGCCAAGCTCCAGGGCATGGTGTCCAATCGCCTTCGAAAGCTCAAGCGGAGCATAAAGATGCGGAAAAAGTTGCCCGTCGCGTGAAAGATCCATGCGCAATGCCGCCCCCAGGCTCCCCGCCTCGAAGGCCAGCAGCATCAGCCCTGTGTCCCCGGAAAAATGGCGCTCCAGCGTCCCGCTGACCTGCGAAGCCAGGGAAAGATGGATGAAACCGTCACGCCGGTCATCGGCCGATCCATGAAAAACGCCCGTCTTTTGTGCTTCGGCCCATTCGCTGGCTCTCAGTATCTTGTAAACCCGCTCTGTCATCGCCTGCTCCGGCCCAACCACACCGGCGCATTACGCGCCCAGTCATGCGGTGAGCTTGTGTTTCAATTCGAAAAACTGCCCCGTCTTCTAGCACCGGACAGCCCCGATTTGGCACGCACAATTGAAAAGCCGGCGTGCCAATGAGGTGAGACGAGCGCCCTGGCACCTGCTCAGTCCTGCCGTTTCCGGTAGAACCGCGAGCCCGAACGCTTCGGCGCTACCAAAAGGTGATAATGTGCCACGATCCTGGCCTACGCACGACTCCAGCACACTCCTTGCAGTCCTGCAGACAGTCGCTGCACAGCAAGCAGCCACGACCGGAAACTGGAAGCGCCCACCCGACGCGCAGGGGCGGCAACAAGAAATCCAGAGTGACCGCTTGTACCGTTGTTTCGTCCGTCTTTTTCAAGGGATCAATCATGTCGAAGTTTCCGAGCCAGGCCCGTTCCAAGGCACCTCTCTCGGGCCCGGCAATGACTGGAAGGGGCAGTTTGAGCGACGCCGGAAGGCAGGTGAAACAACAGTCCCTGACACATGAATGGATCTGGAGCGCTATCGATATCATTGCGGATCGGCATGGCTTGACACCCTCGGCCCTTGCGCGGCGGTCCGGCCTCGACCCCACGGCGTTCAACCGTTCGAAACGGATCACGTCTGAAGGCCGCCCACGCTGGCCAAGCACCGAGAGCATCGCCAAGGTCCTCGACGCGACCGGCACGACCCTCGACCAGTTTGCCGCCATTCAATTTGCCCCACCCGCCACCGGAACAGCCTGCGCATCCCGATACGGCGACGACTGACATCCGGATGACCTGGCATTGATGAGCGCCAATGGCGGACGTCAGGGTTGAAGCAGAACCCCGCCGGATACGGCACCCGGCCCGCCATCCGACTTGAAATGCGCTGTCAATCCGAAGGCCCTCACGAGTTGCACCCCGCGGAACGTTGCACTTTGGCGACAGATGGGACCTGATGCGCCAGCGCAGGCGACCACACGTTGGCTGACAGCCAACAACTATGCTAGCGCTTCAGGAATGTATCGCCGCAAAGAGCATATGGCTGCCGAACCGGCCGGCGCTTCAAGCGTTCGACACATGACAAGGCTGGATCGGTTTGAAGTCGGTAGCCTGAAGCGGTCCCTTGGACACGACGACGACCAACTCAGCCAATGAGAATAACGTCGAGCCGGGGCAGTCGCGCAAGATCGTCATGAAGACTCCATTCACAGCTCAGGCCGTCACCCTGGAGGAACTGTTCTCGGGCAGCCCCGTCTTGAATGTACCCGACTTCCAGCGTTCCTATTCCTGGACAACAACGGAAGCCGGCCAGCTTCTGGACGACATCCTGGAAGCCGTTGATGCGACACCAGCCGCGCAGGACAATGCCGACCCGAACGACATCTTCCTGGGTGCCATCGTCCTCCTTCACAATCCGCTCGACCAGAAGGCATCGGCCCCGGCAACGCTTGAAGGCCCATCTCAATCCGGCGCGCAGCCACGCACGTTCGAGATCATTGATGGTCTGCAACGTCTGATCACACTGACGACGTTGCTGGCCGTCTCTCGGGATCTTGCCGCCGACGATCCGGAAACGGCAGCCCAGGCCAACGCCGCCGTGATCACATCCGGCGATGACGAGGGTGGCGACGCCCAGCCGCGCCTGCGTCTGCCCGGAGCCATGCAGAAGTTCTTCTGGACCTACATCCAGAAACCCGGCGCATCGGCGGAAATGCCGGAAAGCGAGACACTCTCGCCAACCGAGGAACGCTTGCTCGAAGTCCGCGAGTTGTTTCTCGAGCGCCTG
>JBKDZY010000125.1:0-3065 GCA_047971765.1 Hyphomicrobiaceae bacterium
CGCCGCTCAGGAAATCAATGCGCTGCTTCTTCGCTGATCCGTGCACGCGGATGTTCCGGTCCTGCAGGCTCGTCGCCGGATCCTCACCCAGTTTTCCGGCCAGTTGCCCGGTAGCGGCGGCGCTGACGGCGATGGCAAGGCAACGAGGGTCGCGATAGTCGCGTTCCGAGTTCAGCCACAGAAGCCCTCCGGGTTCGACAGCGGTGCTGCGCACGGTGATGGCGAATGTCCCCGTGACGCCGGCCTCGGCGGTTGCGGCGCGGGCCATTGCGGTCGAAGGATCCATGACCGCCGGATCCGTGGCCGAGACCTGAGGAGGTGGGGCCGGCTGATCGGCCAAAGGCGGCACGGCAGCCGCAAGCGCCGCTGCCACCTCATGGGCCCCAGTCCAGCGCATCTGGTGGCGAATGCCGAAAAAGTAGGCGAGATCATCTGAAGGGGCGACGGCGCCGACCACGACGGGGATCAGTTGCTTGCGATTGCTGTGCGCAATCTGCACTTCCTGGAGAACGTCGGCGCTCGCATTGGCGGCCTCGGTCAGCAGGACAGCCACGGCGCGGCAGTCACGGATTGCCGACAGGATCTGCGCCGGATAGGTGCGCCCGGGCACGACATTGCGTGGGGCGATCCAGCAGGAGTGGCCCGCTGCTTCCAGCCTCGCGACCAGTTCGTTGGCATGACCGGCGCCGTCGGCAACGGCATGGCTAATGAAGATCCAGCTCATTTCACCCCCTGTCTGCGCCAGTCTGCGCTGGCTGCTCCCGACCCCTATTCCAGCGAGCACGGCCTGACCACGCCCGAAACCGCGATCACGCTGCCTCGAGGTTCATCTCGACGGTGCCGCACCCGTCGATCTCGCCACGCAATTGATGGCGGCCAGTCAACCAGTGCATACCGATGAGGCTGCCGGTGATGACGACATCACCCGCCTTCAAAGCCTTGCCACGCGCGGCCATGGCGGGCGCCAGCACGGTCATGGCGCGGATCGGATCACCACTCCTGCCATCGGCGTGCGGCTTGCCATCCACGAACAGGCGGCCGGCCACGCCCTTCAAATCCTTCCTGCGCCAATCCGCGAAGGTGGCGCCGAGGCACACCCCGTTGTTCAGGATGCAATCGGCCAGTGTTACATGGCGCGGCAGGTCTTCCGGATTGGCGTTCCGGCTTTGGCAGAGCTCGAACACGACGTGGGCCGCGCCAATGCACTCCAGTATCTGTTCCGGGTTGGCGTCCCGCGGCACGTCACGGGCGAGCTTGAAGGCGATTTCAAGCTCAATGCCTGCCGGTTCGGGGCCAGCCACCTTCCAGGGTGCCGAGGCCGGTACATCTCCGCTCTTCAGCAGTGGCGCGAAAATGACCTGCCCGGTCGGCAATTCGATCACCTTCCATCCGCGAACCGGGTCGCCCAAGAGCCGGACAACCTCGTCCTGCACGGCAAATGCTTCTTCGAGATCGCACGGCTGGTCGTTCAAGACCGCGCGGCGGCCCTGCCTTCGGGCATCAGCCAACTGCTGGGCAATTGCAGAAATTCTGGCGTCGGACATTGAGCACTCCTCCAGGCGGCCTTGCGGCTCGCAGCGATATTTCGACGTTTTCCTGGTTCAGGCGAGTGCGGTGTTCGAGACATTCGCCGCCATGTGGCGCCGTCATGTGGCTGCACCTGGCAATCGAACATCCCGATCCGAACCACACCAGCAAGTTACTGTTTTCAGTGTCCTTTGCAATTCTGTCGTTCGCCAACGCGCATCGTCGCACAGGCTGGCGACTTTCGCGTCAGGACGCCAACCGCTCTTGCGGCGCGTTCGCAGTGATCGCCAATGCATGGATGCGGTCGCGCAACAGCTCACCCAGCGCCGCGTTGACGAGGCGATGGCGCTCAATACGGGATTTGCCGGTGAAGACGGGGGCGACGATCACCACACGGAAATGGCTCTCGCCCGTACCCGGTGAACTGGCGTGGCCGGCATGAAGGTGGGACTCATTCACGATATCCAGCCGCACCGGTTCGAGTGCGACCATCAGTGCCTCCCGCATGTCCTGTTCGACACTCATCACGGTCAACCTTTCGCTAGAAACTTATCCGAGACTTGGGGGATGTTTTGGCCGCATGTGGCGAACGTTGGCAAGAGGGCGGAAGCTGCGACCGGCTCGAAAACCCGGGTTGGGCGGCCTTGGGCCAGACCGCGTGATTTCCGGCTGCGGACCTTCGATGGGGGACACGGAAATGAATTTAAGGGCTTGTTGGGATGAGGGGTGAGATCATAAAATTTGGATTCGACTTGAGTGGGAGGCCGCCTGGCAGATGCACGGCAGCACCTTCGGCACCACATGTCGGCCAAACCCGCACACCACGAGTTGTGCAAGACAGTCATCTCGGACCATAATTCTGCTAATGAAACTCGAATCGAAATACTTCGACAGCATCCGCATCTCGCGCCGGGGGGCGCCGAAGACGGTCGAGCGCCCCAAGGCGCGCTGCCAGTGGAAAGGCTGCAAGAATCCCGCAACCCACCGGGCGCCGAAGGGCCGGGGCGGGGAAAACGGGCATTACAATTTCTGCATGGATCATGTGCGGCAATTCAACGCGAGTTATAATTACTTCTCCGGCATGAGCGATGCCGAGGTGGAGGAATTCCAGAAGAGCGCGGTGACCGGCCATCGGCCCACCTGGCGCATGGGGGACGGGGGCGTCGACGGCGGCACGGGCAAGGACGCGAGCGGTGGCCGCTATGCCAGATTCGCGCGGCAATCCACGGCTGATGCACATGGTGTGCTGGGCGAGGACGATGGCACGCCCACCCCGAAAGAGCGGCGCCGGCCGCTGAAATCCCTGGAGCGCAAGGCCCTGAATGCGTTGCATTTACCAGAAACGGCCAGCAAGGAGACCATCAAGGCCCGCTTCAAGGAGCTGGTCAAGCGCAACCACCCGGATGACAATGGCGGCGACCGGGGGACCGAAGACAAGTTGCGCGACATCATCCAGGCCTATAACTATCTTAAGCAAGCAGGTCTGGTTTGATCCTGCCCTTTCCCCCATCTTCGGGACTTGGCGCGAGCAGAGACTG
>JBKDZY010000126.1:0-3949 GCA_047971765.1 Hyphomicrobiaceae bacterium
GGTCATCGGCTCCACGAACAGCGACAAGGTCGCAACGGCAGGCCCCGTACGCGCGAAGGCCACGCAGCAGACGCAGGCCAGCACGACCCAGCCGTAGAAGAACGGCAACCGCCGGGATAAGGGCCCGGCAAGAAACCCCTGGTTCATGGCCATCAGGCAATGCTCTCGAAATGGCCTGCGACAGGAGGCCGGGGCCGGAGAAGAAATGTACGGAAGGATCCGCCATACCGATGCGCATGCCTTGCAGCAATCGCACCAGCACCGGCAGGAATGGGACCATCAACGCCGCACTCAGGCAAGTGCAGAACTGAAACTGGTGACGCAATTCGCGAAAATCGCACGCCCGCGCAAGAGCATAAGCTCCCCGGGAGCGGGAACCTGGCCTACATCGTCAACGTCGAAATGAGCCAGTAGACGGCTGCCGAAATCGCTGCCGCTGCCGGACCGGTCACCACCCATGCCGCGATGATGACGGTGAAATGCGAGCGCCGAACCAGCTTGCGGCGCACAAGATCGTTGACATCGACGGAGCGCTTGAGACGCACCTGGTCCGGCGATCCAGTGCCCAGTTTACGGGCCATGTAGGCCCGCCGGTGACGGCTGTGTGTGGTGTAGTATTCCCGGAAGAATCCCACCCCGAATACTGCGCCGACCGCAATATGGGTCGAACTCACCGGCAGCCCCAGCGCCGACGCCACGATCACCGTGATGGCCGCCGATAGCGCCACGCAGAACGCGCGCATCGGGTTCATCCGGGTGATCTGCTCACCGACGGTTCGGATCAGCTTCGGTCCGAACAGGAACAACCCCACCGAAATTCCCGCCGCACCGATCAACATGACCCAGAGCGGCAACTGCACCGAACCGGAAACGCCCCCGCTCTCCAGCGTGTGCAGGATCCCCGCCAACGGCCCGACAGCATTGGCCACATCGTTGGCACCATGGGCAAAGGAGAGGAGAGCAGCCGAACATATGAGTGGCAGATGAAAGAGCTGCCGCAGCGATTGGTTCCGGTTCCTCAAGCCCTCGGATTGCCGCCGGATGACCGGGCGAAGAACGAGAAGCGCCGCCAGGAAGACCCCCACGGACAACGTCAGCTTGATGGCCAGGGAGGGTTTCCAGATCTTGCTCAGGCCCTTCATCATCAGATAGAGCGTGAACGCTGCCGCCATGACCGACAGGAGCGCCGGCACCCATGTCCGCGCCGCCGCGATCTTGTCGTCGCGATAAATGATGAAGTGCTTCACGAACGCCAGAAAGGCAGCGGCAATGACGCCCCCCAGCAGTGGGGAAACAACCCAGCTCGCCACAATCGCGGCCATCACCGGCCAGTTGATGGCGTGAACGCCAACCGCGGCAATGCCAGCCCCGATGACGCCCCCGACGACCGCGTGTGTGGTCGAGACCGGCGCGCCGATGACGGTCGCCAGATTGACCCAGATCGCCGACGACACCATCGCCGCCATCATCACGCCGATGAAAACGCTGGCGCTGCCGACCACGGTCGGATCCACGATCCCCTTGGAAATTGTGCTGACGACATCCCCACCGGCCAGCAGCGCGCCGGATGCCTCGAAAATGGCGGCGATGATCAGCGCGCCGGTCATGGTCAAGGCCTTGGAGCCGACCGCCGGTCCGACGTTGTTTGCCACATCATTGGCGCCGATATTCAGCGCCATGTAACCCGCCAGGACGGCGGCAATCACGACCAGCAGCGTGTTCGAGGCCGACCCGACATGAAGCACACCCTGGAACGCGCTCAACGCCAGGAACGCGATCGCGAGGCTCGGTCCCATAAGCGACCGGCTCAGCGAGCGGGTTGCCGTCTCCAGCCGACCGATTTTCCTGAGGTCTTTATCGAGTGACCGTTTGGGCGCCACCTGCGCCGTTTTCGATTGGGTTTCGCTGTCGATTGCCAACCCGGCAGCCTCCCTGATCATGCCAGTGATGCAGGCACTGATAGAGGGTGAATCGGCACCGGGAAACCGGCAAATGCATGAAAACCCCAACGAGTTGGCACCTGGACCATTCGCCACAGCCCCAGTCCGGCGTATTGCCGCCCAGCCCCATCACGAGACGCCGGAAAAAGGCGTTCGATTCTGCGTGCAGATGGTCAGGTCCTGGAACGCCATCCCCCGCGCGCCATCCATGTTGCGCCAGCATGGCGCCGTTTCAGTGGTGTCGGTCGATCAGCCGGGGCAGGCGCCGCAGTATGGCTGCCAGCGAGGCTTCGCGCACCTTCTCGGCCGCTGCATCCGGTGGCATGAACGCAACCTCGCGCTCGGCCCGTTCGGGCCAGTCGTCGAGTTGCTCCGTCACCTCCAGGACATAGACATCCACCTCGCAATTCAGGCTGGCGAACAGGTGCAGGCGCTTGCGGTAGGTAAACGTCCCGATCGGTTCCGGGCGAACGGTCCCCCGCAGGCCGGCCTCCTCATAGGCTTCGAGCGCGGCGGTTTTCTCGTCCGGCAACCCGGCTTCACACCAGCCCTTCGGTATGACCCAGCTTTTCGTCTCCCGGGTCGTCACCAGCCCCACTTCCAGGCCTCCCCCCGCACCACGGCGTATCGGCAACGCCGCACACTGCCGCATTGTCACCCGCTTACCGAAGAGTTTCGAGATCAGCTCCATGCCGACGATCCCAGTGAAAGCCCTGAAGACAGGCAATCGAATCGTATGAATTTGGCATTTTTCAAGCCGTCCTCACAGCGCAAAACACGCCCCCGGCGCAGCAATTTTTCATCGAAAGCCCCCGGCACAAACTTTCCCACGCACCAGAAAACGGACATCAACGCCCTGGAAGAACAAGGATTTTAGCCTTCCGAGGCAGACTTGCGCGCGTCACCACGATGTCGGACTTGTCGCTCATTTCAATCTCGAAATGGGCTTTTGCCGCCTCCAGGAGGCGGCCCAGAGTGAAGCTCGAGAAATAGTGCATGGGGATGATCAACGGGGCCTTGAGTGCCCTCAGGACCTCGATCATGCCCGGCGTATCCAGGGTAAAGCTGCCGTCGACCGTCGCCAGCACCACATCCATATGGCCGATCTGGCCAAGCTGCCGGGCCGACAAGGGGTGATGAAGATGCCCGAGATGGGCAATGCACAGCGCCCCCATCTCGAAGATGAAAATGGAATTGCCGAACTCTTCCGTTCCGCCCGTCGCAAAACTCCGGATGTTGGTCGGCAGGTTGCGCACCCTGACATCACGCACCGTCAGGTCATGAAGCACCGGCCCGCCATTCGGATTCCATCCTCTCAGGACATGTGCAATGCGCGGATCCGGCCTGTCGGTGAAATGGCTGGAGTGCGCATGGTTCATGGTCGCGATGTCCGGCACTTCCAGGGGGCGCACATGATCGTTGTAGTCGGTGGCGATCTTCACCCCCTGCCGGCTCTCGATGAGGAACGTCGAATGGCCAACGAATGTGATATGGATTCCTGTGGCAGCCGACTTGGGCGGGACGAACTGCGTGGGGAGATAGCGCGCTTTCCGGATCAGGGGCACATCCCCCCCAGGCGCCTGCGAAACGGCAATGCAGCGGTCTTCCGCAGCCTGCGCCCCCGTCACCCCAAGGAGCACGGATAGCACCAGGCCAACGGCGGCAGCCGCGGCATCTCCGAAACGGACGATGGGAAATCGAATAGCCGGCATGATTGCCTCCTGTGGCTCGGTGAATGTCCCTCTTCCAGGCCACAGGTGAAGGACAGCCGTCAGCCGATTGCACCATCGGCCCGCAACCGCGCAATATCATCTGCCGTGAACCCGGCTTCGCCCAGAATATCATCCGTATGGGCGCCAACCGCCGGCCCATTCCCGGCCCGTCGCGGCGCAATCCCCGAAAGCTGGAACGGCGACGCAATCGTTCGTGGCATCTCCTCGATATCGGTCTCGACAATATAGCCTGCCGCAACAGCTTGCGCATCATCGGGCAGATCGGCAATACCCGCG
>JBKDZY010000127.1:0-4969 GCA_047971765.1 Hyphomicrobiaceae bacterium
GACTGCCACCAGGGCGGATACCACTGCGGAGATCGCCGATCGGGCGGCAAGCGGGCGGAACTCCAGGGCACGCTTGTGCATGGCCTGCGGGACGACACCCAGGCCGGCAATCGGGATGTAGAAAGACACCGCGCGAATGTAGCCCTCGAGTTCCGGCACCTTCAGCGCTGTCGCGATCAGGCCGGCCGCAAGATACGTGATCGTGGCCACGACGACGGCCATGCCCAGAACCACCAGGAACGCAGCCTTGAGATCGGATCGCGTAATCCGGCGGCGCTGAACCAGGGCTTCGCCCATTCCCTGCTCGGCCACGAGCTCGGCAATCGCCAGAATGGCTGCTATCGCACCGGCGATACCGATATCGGCCGCCGAGAGATAACGAGCCAGGAAGATGAAAACCAGGAACGAAATGAGCTTCGGCACCAGTGACTGCATGCCCGACCAAGCCAGGGCCCGCGCCGTGCCTCGCGTAACCACCCAATCCCAACAAACCTTGAAGTTAGCCAACAAACTTCACCATCCTTGAAGCCAAGCGCTGTCAGTCTATTCGTCCGCTTACGCCCTTTCGTGCAGGAGCGATACCTTTTTATCGATTAAAAGTAAGTCGCTTCATCGATGCTGCCTCCGACGAGCGTGCTCCATAACATCTCCCTCACTGGGCTGCATACGCGTTCTGCGACGATGTAAAACTGTTTTTCTTTCGGACATATATCGTTCTTTGAGCACTTCATGCAAAAACCGGGCAAGGTCGCGGCATCTCCCCCCCCCCACCGCCAGCGGGGATCATGCCCCCCGTGCTGCCTTGGCTGGGAGCATGATCATCCTGCGCTCCGCGGCGACGCCCGGGGCTCAAGAAACTGTGAACAGCGGGATCATGTTCAGAGCAGATGCTCCATACCGAAGGAGGCGCACGCGCCGACGCTGGCCTGCAATGGCCTGAGGCAAGTCACTTCCGCCCATGGGGCCCCATACAGAGACATATTCAACTTCTGCTTTACCATAGAGGCCACCGACAACTTCGAGCGGTCAATATAAGTTCAAAATTAGCGTGCTAAGTGAAGCTTGCGGCACTACTGATGTCGGCGCCCTGCCACATGCTTTTTCAGCCATGGATCGGCCCAGGATTCGAATGAAGATCTCGGACGCAGCAAGCGACAGCCTGGCGGGCCCCCTCGCCTCGGAGCAGCAGACCCTCGCCGACGCCATCGACGTGCTGCGGAAACACGCGCCGCTGATCCTGTCGTTTTTCGGGACGGCGGTCGCAATTGCGCTGGCCATCGTGCTGGCCACACCGCCGAGCTTCACCGCCGAGACCCAGCTCCTGATCGAGCGCCGTGCTTCCCGCGACCCCAACGCCAACGTGAACGCCGCGCTGGAGCAGGGATTGTTCGAGAGCCAGATGGCGCTGATGGCATCGGAGGGGCTTCTGCTGAAGGTTATTCACTCGGAGCACCTTCTGGACGATCCGGATCTGACCCACGGCCTGCCGGCCAACGCGGACGCGGACCCGAACCGGAAGACGTTTGCGGTGCTCAATGCCTTCCAGCAGCGGCTCAACGTGCGGCGGATGGGCGCCTCGTACGGCGTCGCGATCAGTTTTCGCGCATCCGACCCAAAGACGGCCGCCCGCGTCGCAAACGCAGTGGCCCAGGCCTACCTGCAGGATCAGATCGACACCAACGCCGCCCTGCTCGCCCGGGACAACAAGTGGTTGGAAGATCGTCTCGAGGAACTGAGGACGCGGGTTGCGGATGCCACGCTCAAGCTGAAAGAGTTTCGCCCACATCAGCAGCTCGGGATCGCACCTGGCCAGCCTGCCCCTCCGTCCGCCGGACAGCCCACGCTGGATGAACTCGACTCGAGGGCGACGGCCCTGCGCAAGATCTACGAAGGCTATATCCAGTCGTACTATGCGAACCTCAATCAGCAGGCGATCCCGCAGCTGACGGCGCGCGTGGTCAGCCCCGCCCTGCCCCCCGTCCGCAAGAGCCACCCGCAAACGACGATGATCGTCGGCATTTCGGGCTTGATCGGCATGGTTTTCGGGCTGGCGGCGGCGGCCCTGCGCGAAACCCTCAGCTCACCAGTGCGCCACGAAGGGCAGATTCGCCGCCTCGCCGAGCCGCTCGGACGCCTGCCGAGGCGACGCCCGCCGACACTCGAAATGCTCGCGTCGCCGCGCTCCTGGTTCGGCCGAGGGGACGTTTCCAGCAAACATATGCTGCGCTACACGACGGCCTTGCGACAACTGAGAAATGCCGTCCCGATCGGCGGGGCAGGCGGCAATGTATTGGCAATCACGTCTCCTCGATCGGGTGAAGGACGAACGACCATCGTCTACGGACTGGCGGAGACGTTTGCCGAGGACGGGCTGACCACGGTCCTGATCGATGCCTGCATCGAGGATCCGCGGATCACCAAGGACGCGCGAGCCGGCGGGACCGGCCTGTCAGACATCCTTCTCGGGACCTCCGACATCAAGTCGAGCCTGCTGCCACATCCCTGCAAACAGGCGGACGTCATCCCTATCGGACTTTCGACACGGCAACTGCGCTCCCTGACGGGGCCGAGCGCCGGTGACGCCTGGGCGGGACTGATCGCCCAGCTCAAGAACTCTTACGACCGGGTCCTGATCGATCTTTCGGTTCCGAGCGCCGAGCGGCTGGCCGCCCATACCGGGCTCGAGAACATCGTGGTGGTCGCCGAGTACGGCCGCACGCCCAGGGAGGCGGTCTCCGATACGGTCAACTACTTCGAATCGCGCTCGCTACCAGTCGCCGGCATCCTGATCAACAAGACGCCCGCGCAATCATGAGCCCCGGGCCTGGCGGCACCCGCGAGACTGTTTCCGATCCAGACGGATACAGTCTCGTGTTCTTGTCGCTCAAGGCTGTTTCGGCCTTCGGCCGGGCCCTCCGCGGAGGCGGGCCTTGGCCCGGGCCGCAGAAGCGGCCTGAGCGATTCCGCCCAAGTCGGAATCGCTTTAGCAATGGCGCCGACCCGTTTCGCTTGCACTACTACAGGGCCAACTGGCGCGCCACCTCGTCAGACGGCAACTGAAATATCTGCGACCGCGCGTCATCGATACCGACAGCGATATGGAGCTGGTCGCCCATGACTTGCATGTCACTCGCATAGACGAGCCCTTCCTCGGCCGGCGCCAACGAAAACTCTGAACTCACCTGCGGCGGCGTCCGCAAGCTCGCGTGGAACCGAAACCGATAGGCAAAACGAACGATCGTGCTGGTTCCCGTCAGAACGTGCACGCGTTTGTGATCGAGAAACAGGTTGCCGCCATTCCAGGAAATTGATTTCGTACCACTCCAGACCTCGTGTTGCTGCGGCACTCCCGCGGCGGAAAAACGGCGGAGACCGGGGTCGAACGCGTAGATATCGCGCATGCCGGGCAATCGCTCGACCATGAGCCGATTTTCGTTTTCGAAGTAGACCCAGTTCTTCTCGATGCGCGACAACAGCCCTTCGACGTCACACGGGACGAAGTCACCTCCTTCATAGAATGTCGCCAGCGACGGAAAGTAACCAAGAACGATCTCGGTTCGCTTCTCCGCAGAGAGATCGAGGCGGCTTGCAACCAGATGCAGCCGGCCGTCATGCACATAGAACCTGGCATCCTCCAACCCCTGAAGGGCCGACATCCGCTTGCCATCCTCGGGCGCTCCGCCATCGCGCGATAAGACCTGCCGAAACAAGATATTATGCGTCTTCTCGACCGAAGGATCGCCGATCATGATACCGCGCCGATCGACAGCGTAGTACTGCTGGCGGCAGACGATGGCATAGTCGGCGGGGTCATCGCAGGGCAGGAACGCTGGGTTCATGACCCCGCGGATCGGCTGCTTCAGGACCTCGACGACAGGCAGGAGACGCGGCTGCCGGCCGTACACACGCATGAACTTCTTGAAATATTTCGCCAACGTCATGCTTCAGTCTCTAAGCGGTGCGAGCTATCGGGGTTATACGGACCTTTCCGGATGATCAAAGCCTCTCATAAATTTTGGGTTAGGAGCCCATCTCACGAAAGCGCATGCCCAAGACGGCGCGCCGCCACGACGCTCCATCCCTCTCGTCGCGACTGTCGGACCCAACCTCCGATCATCTGAGCTTTCGCGCACTGCTGGCATTTCTCGCCTGACGCGAGACGCTGCCTGGGCATCGAATCTCACCGTTAACCAGACAGATGACGCGCGCTGCAGGGCGCCCGGCTTTCGACGCTGTTCACGACATGTGCGCGACTGCTGGACAGCCAGCGAGCAAAGCCCGCCGCTACGTTAGATTGGTTGACAAAAAGCTAATCCTAATCAACACATACCATGAGAAGCTAAAGCGTGCATTGTACTACTCGTGTTCAGGGCGTTCGATGATGTCAAACCGTGCAAAGGAGGCCTTGGCCTCTCGCCTGCCAACGCAGTCCAACGAGGAACTCGGCGCCCAACTGAAGGATGCACTCCATCGGGGTGCCCGCGGTGGAACTGATCCGAGAACGATCGTCCCGGCCACCGATGAAGAAAACGGACATAGAACCGACGGCCCGGTCGGCGGTCGTGTCAAGCGCGCGACAGATATCATTCTCTCGCTGGCGGCACTGGTTGGGCTGGCGCCGGTATTCCTGATGATCGGGCTCCTGATCCGTGTGCCTATGGGTGGGCCGGTCCTCTACTTCCATGAGCGGGTCGGCTACGGCGGCAAACGCTTCCGGTGCTATAAATTTCGCTCGATGGTAAACAATTCCGACGAGGTTCTGGCGCGCCACCTTGAATCCGATGCGGACGCGAGGCAGGACTGGGCCGAGTGTCAGAAGATGAGGAACGATCCGCGCGTATCAGCGCTCGGAAGGTTTCTGCGCGCATCGAGCCTCGATGAGCTGCCGCAGATCTTCAATATCCTCAAGGGCGAGATGAGCTGCGTCGGCCCGCGTCCGGTCACGGTGCCCGAATTGAAGCGCTATGGC
>JBKDZY010000128.1:0-2310 GCA_047971765.1 Hyphomicrobiaceae bacterium
GGCAGCACAGTGCCGGCGGTCGTGCAGATCACCAAACGCGGCCAGCTTTTCGTGCTCGACCGACGCACCGGTGAGCCCCTGACCAAGGTCGAGGAGACGTCGGTGCCGAAAGGGTCGGCGCAAGGCGAGCGCTATTCACCGACACAACCGTTTTCCACCGGCATGCCGCAGATCGGCACCGACTTCAGCCTCGTCACGGAAAAGCGCAGTTGGGGCATGACGCCCATCGACCATCTGCTGTGCCGGATCCAAACGCTGCAGACGAAGTGGGATGGCCCGATGACGCCGCCCACAACCGATGTCTATTTCCAGGTTCCGGCACAAACCGGCGGCATGAACTGGGGGAGCGCCTCGTTCGACCAGAGTCGCAATCTGCTGGTCCTGAACAACCTGATCTGGATCAATCGCTCCTATCTGCTGCCGCAGAGCGAAGCCTCGACCAAGAACATCTCACAGAACGAAGGTGGGCCGATGAAGGGCACACCGTATCAGATCGTCGTCGGCTATCATCTTTGGGACTTTGCGCAAACGCCCTGCTTCGAGCCGCCCTATGGCATCGTCGTGGCCATCGATCTGGCGACGCAGAAGATCAAATGGCAGATCCCCATGGGGACGACCGAGGAGGTCGGTCCGTTCGGCCTCAGAACCGGACTTCCGATCAACGTCGGGATGCCGACGCTCGGCGGATTGCTCACGACCAGACCCGGCGTGATCTTCTTTGCGGCAACCCAGGACTTCTACCTGCGCGCCATCGACACCGACACCGGCAAAGTGCTCTGGAAGAGCCGCCTGCCGGTTGGCAGCCAGTCCGTACCGATCACCTATATCGACAAGACCGGCCGCCAGATCATCCTGGTGCAGGCGGCGGGCGCGCGCCACAACCCGAAGCGCGGCGACTACCTGATCGCGTACGCCTTGAAAAAATAGGCGCAGGCGACAGGCGGGGGCGCCTGCTGCCGGTGCACGTGAGCCCCCGGTGCACGATGTGTCGCCCGAGCCGGGCCGCCGCGATTCCCGCGCGCATTGCGGGGAAGGGTCGACCGTGGGAGGCGGGTCGGGTGCGTGCTCACTCGGCGGCGGCGTTCCGGCCGACGAAGCCGGACGCGTCACCGAAACGCTCGACCATCACTTCAGGCAGTGACTTCGAGCGGTGCGTGACGCAGGCGCCGGAGCGGACGGCGTAGGCTTCGTGCGCGGCAGCGGCCGGTGGCTCGATGCCGCCCTGCAGCTCGCGCGCGCTCTCCATCACCAGCTTGCGGAAACGCATGATGCCGAGATCGGTCGGTCCCAGGTGCTCCTGTGTGCGGTCGACGATCGGGCCCTGGCTGTCCTGCACCGCAGCATCCTGCTCGGAGACACCCTTGATGCCCATGTAGCTCGACGTGCGCTGCGCGCGGCGGTCGATCATGTAGTTGTTGGCCTTCGATCGGAGCGGCACGTAATTCTCGTCGAGTTCGGGGAAGATGGCGCCGCCGTTGGCGTAACTGTGGCGCTCCTCGTCGGTGAGCGGGCGATCGGGGTTCCAGGCGTAGGAGTAGATCCAGCAATTCGTGTCGGTATAGGGCACGAACGACTGGCCGAAGATGGTCTGGCCCGGCAATGCGCTCGGCGTGTAGCTATGGAACGGCATGAGGAACTGGGCGATGCGCCAGTAGAGGTCGTCGGTCTCGGTGACCCGGCCGCCGCCCACCACCAGCCCCGCCGGATGCGACTCGACCTTGATGACCGGGCGCGGGTCTTTCGCGATCCAGCGCGTCAGGTCGCCGGTCATGCGCTGGATGGGCATGACGAGATGCTTGTCCACGTCGAGCACCTCGTCCTCGTGCTTGTCGAAGACGAGGTGGGTGTAGGTGAAGTGTGCCGTGTCGATCGACCCTTCGAGCGCCTGCACCCAGTTGCAGTCCTGCCATTTCTTGGTGACGAACCGATGCCCGTCCGGCACCAGCGCCATCTCCATGTGGGGCAGCTCGGGCATCTTTTCGGCCGGCCCCATGTAGGCCCACACCATGCCGCCCCACTCGCGCGCGGGATAGGCCTTGATGCGCATCTTGTCCTTGGCATTGAGGTCGGGATAGCTGGTCGGCATGTCGGTGCACTGGCCGGTGATGTCGAACTTCCAGCCGTGGTAGACGCAGCGGATGCCGCACTCCTCGTTGCGCCCGAGCCAGAGATTGGCGCGCCGGTGGGGGCAGTACTGGTCGATGATACCGACACGCCCGCTGGTGTCGCGGAAGGCGAGCAACTCCTCGCCGAGGACGATGATCTTCTTCGGTGTACCGTCGGCCTCGGGAATCTCCTCGGAGAGCAGCG
>JBKDZY010000129.1:0-14003 GCA_047971765.1 Hyphomicrobiaceae bacterium
TTCTCGTTGACACCGGCTTCGACCACAAGGAGGCCAAGGCTCGCGGGCGCAAGATTACCGCCGAGCCGATCGAGGTGCTCGAGAAGATCGGGATCAAGGCGCAGGACATCAAGGACACGGTGATCACCCACCTGCACTTCGACCATGTCGGCACGATGCACCACTTCCCCAACTGCAAGTTCCATCTGCAGGAAGCGGAAATGGCCTACGCGACAGGCAAGTGCATGTGTGAAGCGGCCATGAAAATGCCGTTCTCGCTCGACCACGTCTGCGAGATGGTGAAGAATGTCTATTCGGGCCGGGTCCAGTTCCATGACGGCGATGGGCAGATTGCGCCGGGCATTACGGTGCACAAGTCGCCGGGCCATAGCCAGGGCATCCAGGCGCTCCGGGTCAACACCGCCAACGGGCCGGTGGTGCTCGCCTCCGACGTCGTGCACTTCTACGAGAACATCGAGCAGCGGCGGCCCTTCTATATCACCATCGACATGGCGGCGACGCTGAAGTCGTATGACCGCCTGATCGAGCTTGCCGGCGGTCTGCGCAATGTCATTCCGGGTCACGATCCACTGATCATGAAGCGCTACCCGGCCTGGAAGCCTGACACCGAAGGGCTCGTGCACAAGCTCGACGCCCCAAGGCTCGACTGAGGTTCGAACGCCGGCATCGCATGGATAGCCGATGCCGGCTTCATTGTTGTGCGGGTCAGCGCCAGAACGGCGGCGGCACCTAACGCGGACAAAGGCAACAGCTTCAAAGCGCCTTGTCGAGCATCGCCTTGATCCGCTTCTCGCTGGTCTCGGCAACCAGGCGATCAATCTCCTTGCCGCCCTTGATCAGCACGAAGGTCGAGCGTCGCGGGATTTTGCGACTGGTGGTGACGGGCTTGTCCTTGAACGTATCCCAGTCCACCAGCACGAACGTAATGGCATCGTTGTATTTGTTCTGGCTCTCACGGAGCCGGTGCAGCACCCTTGCCTGCTGTGCGCACACCGGTCACCACGTCGATTTGTAGTGGATCAGTACCGTCTCGCCCTTGGCGAGGGCCGCCTTGATCACACCGGGCTGGTACGCGATCGTGTCGGTTCCGGCATAAGCCGCTGTCCTCGCGACTGCGAAGGCGAACAGCACCGCCATCGTTCCCAAAATCAGTTTGCGCAATTTTTCTCTCCTCTGCTGTGGACCCATGGTTTCTTCAAAGTGAAACGGAAAGCTCCTGCAGCCATTCTGGCAGAACCTGAATTGCCCAGCCCTCGATCCTCTGATTGATGCCAAACAGTATCACCAGTCCAACGATGATCAGTGCCGCGGCCATGATCCCCTTGGCGTGCGCCGCCAACGATCGTAGCCGTGCCTGGCGCCGCGACAGCGCCTCACGCGTCCCGTAGGCCAGAGCCAGGATGATTGTTGCCGTCCCGAGTGCGAAGCTGGCCATGATCGCTGCCGCCCACAACAAGGATTTTCCTTGCGATGCCAGTGAGATGGACCCGCCGAGAGTGGGACCGATGCAGGGCGACCAGGCGGCTCCCAGCAACATGCCACCGAGGAACTGACCGGAGAGGCCCCGCCCCTCCAGTGCGCCGCGCTGCTGGTGGGCACCGCCAGAGATACCGGCGGTGACGGCGGCGAAACGTGTGTTGAATGCGGGCACGAGCAGCACGACGCCGAAAGCGATCATCGCAACCGCGCCGATCCTGGCGATATTATCGGCATCGAGGCCGATGCCCGGGCCAATCGCCGCAATGCCGACACCCAAGACGACAAACGAGACACCAAGGCCCAGAGCCAATGCCAGTGGGCCGAGACGCTCCTGCTGGACGGCGGACCCCAGGATCATGGGCAGCACCGGCAGGACACACGGGTTGATCAAGGTCAGCAGGCCCGCGCCGTATGCGAACAGAATATCCAAACCCTGCCCTCGTACGCTGTTGACGTGTTGTGGCCCCGGCAAAACCGTATGGCCATGGCTCCGTTCAGGCGAGGCAATTTCAGGTCACGGCCATTCAAGTTCTGTTGAGCGCCCCGGCAGGCGGAACTCTCACCGCCGCCGTGTCGTCCCCGAGAGCGCATAGTTCATCATCTTCTGGACCAATTGGGCCGCCAGGAAATCGTAGGCGTGGAACCCCTCTATCGGCGCGAGTTCGACGAGGTCCATGCCGACAACGTTGCCGAGTTCAGCGGCGCGGCGAAGGATGGCCAGCGTCGTCTGATAGTCGAGCCCGCCGGGTGTCGGTGTGCCCGTTGCCGGCATGATGGAGCCGTCAAGGCCATCGATGTCCACGGTGATGTAGACTGGTTTGCCGGCTAGGGGCGCTAGCATCGTCTCGATGTCCCACCGGGGCTGGTCGATGCCCAAATGCATGTCGATACGGTGGCGGTTGGCGTCATGGAAATCCGCCTCTTCCTGGCACATGGCGCGAATGCCGACCTGGATCATGTGGATGCCGTCATGATCCAGAACGCGGCGCATGGCCGAGGCATGGCTGTAGTGTTCGCCGAGATAGCCGTCGCGCAGATCGGCGTGGGCATCAATCTGAAGCACCACCAGATCCCTGTAGCGGCGGGCGAAGGGCCGGATGGCGCCCGCGGTCAGCGAATGTTCGCCACCGAGAACGACGGGCACACGCCCCTGCGCGACAACGGTTTCCACAAGGCCTTCGAGGAGACCGAGCGCGGCGGCGACGTCAGGCGGGATCGTCGGTTCGCGGATGGCAGCGATGCCATAATCCTTGTAGGCCTCGCGCCAAAGCTCCTCATCGAAGAGCTCGAGCTGGTGGCTGGCGGCCATGATGGCAGCGGGCCCCCTGGCCGTCCCGCTGCCGTAGCTGACCGATGCCTCGATCCCGAAAGGGATCACCACGGCCTTGGCCTTGTCGGGTGTGTCGACGTCAAGCCGCAGGGGATCAAGAAAGCTCTCCGCTCCCGGCAGATAATCGAGGTTGGGTGCGCTGGGCTTTGCCATGGCTTTCTTTTCCGTTGTTGTCCTGGCTCGTCCGGAAACCATTGCCGAGCTGGTGCACGAGGCCGCGCTTGACTTCACGCGGCTGCGCCGCTGACGGCCCGCTCGTCGTACATCGAGAACATCGGCGGATCCTGGAAGATCACTTCCTCGTACTCGCCGTAGCCGTTGAAGCGCCCCGCGATGGCGCGCGCGTAGGCGCCAGTATTGCCGATCTCGAGGAAATCGCCTTCCCGCACATCGCCCGGCAACATGAAGGGGCCCTTCATGTAGTCGATCGAGTCGCAGGTCGGTCCCCACATCTCGAAAGGCACCAGTTCTGCGTCCCGGGATGTCTGCCGCCCAACCACGCGGACCGGGAAAATGAAGCCCAGATGTGCGGCATCGAACAGCATGCCGTAGCTGCCATCGTTGATGTAGAGGTTCCTGCCCCGGCGCGCATCCACCCTGACGATCAGACTCTCCGCCTCCGCCACCAGCGCGCGGCCAGGCTCGCACATGACCCTGCACCGCTCGCCAATCGGGAGTTTCTCCACCGCTTCGTCGATGGTCTTCATGAAATCGGTCAACGGCGCGGGCATCTCGTTGGAATAGCGGGAAGGAAACCCGCCGCCGACATCTATGCGGTCGACGACCACGCCCGCCGCAACGATCAGGCGACCCACTTCCTCCAGCGCATCGGCATAGGCCTCAGGGGTTACCGTCTGCGAGCCGACGTGGAAGGTGAGGCCCAACTCGCGCGCGACCAGGCGAGTCGCCATGATCAGGCGCTCGGCGGCCTCGCCCGCGCAACCGAACTTGCGCTCGAGCGGCAGCCGGCTGTTGCGGGCCGGAACCGCAATGCGCACCCAGAGCACGAGATCCTTGGCGTGATCCGTCTCTGACATGATCTTTTTGAGCTCGTCCTCGCTGTCGAGCGAGAAGGAGCGGCAGCCGAGGGCATAGGCCCGCCGGATCGCCTGGCGGGACTTTACCGGGTGCATGAAGTGGAATGCCACATCCGGGATGGTCCGGGCATCCTCGAGCTCTGGCAGCGACGCCACGTCGAAGTGCCTGATGCCGGCTCCATAGAGGGCACCCAGCAGGAAGACATTGCTGTTGGCCTTGTAGGCGTAGGCGACATCACCCGGAAAGTGCTTGAGGAAGAAGCGTGCCGCGCGACCTGCCGCATGTGGACGGAACCCCACGACCGGATGATCCGGCGGGTTGGTGGCGATCAGCGCGTCGGCGGAAGCGTAGGTCTCGAGCTTTGCCATTTCATGGGGCCTCCCGTAAGGCAGAAGGACGTGAAGCCGCAAGCCGGCATACAAGTCCGGTCAGATAGGGATGCTTTGGCCGCGTGTAAAGGCCCTGCCGGCAATCTGCTTAAAGAAATTTGGCGCGTGCGCCATTTCGGTTTAGCGCCCGGTCAAGTCGCCAGATGCGCCAGCACGACCTCCGCAGCCGCACCGCTCGGTGTTCCATGGCCGAGCCGCATCTTGTCGGGTATCCGGGCCAGGGCCGCAAGCTGGGCCTGGCGTGCCGGACTATCAGCCATCACGTCCATCAATGTTGCAGCCAATTTGGCAGGCGTGCAGTTCTCCTGCATGAGTTCAGGAAAGGCGCGCTCGCCGAGCACGAGGTTCGACAGGGCGAAATGGGGTGTCTTGACAAGGAAGCCGAGGCTCGCGGCCACCGCATCGACGCGATAGGCCACGACCATGGGCGTTCCTGCGCAGGCCAACTCCAGGGTCACGGTTCCTGACGCTGCAAGCGCGGCATCTGCCAACTTGAAGGCCATCAGCTTATTGCGGTCGCCCGCCACCACGAAGGAGCGGACAGCCGTGCTCCAAGCTGTACGGGCCGCCTCGACTATGTCGCGGACATGTGGGACCGCTGGAATGATGGCATTCAACGGACCGAGGTGTCCGGCCAGGACCGTCAGAGTGTCTCCGAACGGTTTTATCAGGCGTTCGACTTCCGACCGGCGACTCCCCGGGAGCACCACCACGGTCGGCAGGCTGGCGTCGAGTTGTAGTTCATCGCGAAGCGGCCCACCATCGGTCGTCAATATTTCATCGAGGTGTTCGACCAGCGGATGGCCGACATATGTGCACGACGGCCCCTGAAGCTTCTCGAGAACTTCGGGTTCGAAGGGCAGCAGTGCCATGACGTGATCGACATAGGCCGTCATCCGGGCCGCCCGTCCCGGGCGCCACGCCCAGACACTGGGGCATACATAGTCGATCACCGGAACGCCCGGCATCCTGCGCTTGATGCGCCGGGCAACCGGGTGAGTGAACTCGGGGCTGTCTATGATCACCACCGCATCCGGTTTGCAGGCGACTGCGGCCATTGCGGCTCGATTGACCCGCCGGACCAGCCTGGGCAGAGCCTTCACGATCGCGAGAGGGCCCATCACTGCCACATCGGAGAGTGGAAACAGCGAGGTGAGGCCCTGGGCCGCCATCAGATCACCACCTACGCCCGAGAATGCCAATGTCTCCGGGCGACGGGCCTTGAGGCTGGACATCAGCCGCGCGCCCAATGCATCGCCGGAATGTTCTCCTGCCACGAGGAAGATGCGTTTCATGGCTGGCGTGGGCTCTGTCATGGCGCGGTTCCCTCGGAGAATGCCATCAGGAACAATTCCGCTTCGTTTGCCCAGGCCGCGGCGCTCAAACGCGCATCATCGCCGTCGATCCCCCCAAGGATGGCGATGCCCGCAAGGCCAGCTGATTTGGCCGCCTGGCACAACTCACGGCTGATCGGTCCGCCATCGGTTACCACCTGATCACGCGGGACATCGCGAAGATCGACAATGAGCACACCGAGACGACGGCTGAAAAACCGCCGTCCCCAGCTCGCCGAAGCCTTCTGGAGGCCGACGAACGGGACCAGCGGGAGGGCGGCTGCGATGCCGAGGACGTGCTCACGGCAGATGATGACGGCCTGGCCGGCGTTCTGTGAAACGAGTTGATGGAGGACCGCGCGCGCGATGTGGATGTCGCGACGGTCGGCAGGCGTCGGTGTGCGGCGGGCCACGATGTCGGCAACAAGGCCATCGGTTTCAGGCGTGTCGTGTCCGCCCTCCACTCCCTTTCGTCGGTCGCTTTCGGGTGCGGTACCGCCCTCACCTGTTGGCATGCCGACAAGGGCGATGCCCGCTTCGTCCGCATCGTGGGCTACCCGTTCACGGTCGAGCACGATGGCCGCGCCAGCCCCCAGCCCGATTGCCTTGATGCCGGCCGCATGGGCCAAGCGGACTGTTTCGCGGCCGATTGTCGGGAGATCGATGCGCATTTCCTGACCAGGCTTGGCGAGCTTCAAGAGCACGCCGCCGTTGGCCACCCCCGCGCCAATTCCGCCGGGACCAAGATCGCTCAGCATGGCATCGGTGCCGCGGACGCCTTCGACGGCCGCGATGGTGTTCTCTGTCGCGACGACCGCCTGGCCAATATCGAAAGGTCCCAAGGCTGCCAGCAAACGCCTTGCACGGGCGAGTGCGCGAGTTTCCTGTTCCAGCAGCGCCCTGGCCGAAAACCGGCCTTCCGGGGCAAGCAGGGCGGGCGCGACATCGCCAACGCCGACCACCTGCAGGCCTTCCTTCTCGAAGAACTTCACGACCCGCCGCAGGACGTTGTCGTCCCCGCCCCTGGTGAGGCTCAATACGGTGGGAAGGGCCTTGAAGAAGCCGCCGTCGACCCGCAGGCTCAACAGATTGGGGCGCTGCATGGCGCCCGCGAACACGATCTGGCGGACACCGGCGCGATGAAAGGACGAGAGCATCCGCCCAACCTGGCCCAGACCGACCCGTTCATGTGAAAATTCGTCGATCTGCTCGCCGACAAAACCCTTGATACCGACGACATGGACGGCCCTGCCGCTGCCCAAGGTCGTGCGTGCGATCTCGACCGGCAGTTGACCGGCACACGCGAGAATTCCCAGTGGTCCGTTATCGGGCTCGCCCCCCAGCGACTGGTCCACTGCCGCACGTCCGCGATCAGTCGCCACGGCCATCGCGAGGGGTGCACAGCGAGCGTTTCCCGCCCTGGCGGATGAAGGCGACGATTTCCTGCACGGCCGTGTGGTTGGCGTACTCCTGCGCCACATCGGCGACACGCTCGCTCAGCGTACCTTCGTTCGCGAACAGCAGGCGGTAGGCGCGGCGCAATTGATGGATTTCCTCTCTCGGGAAATTCCGCCGTTGCAGTCCAATGATATTCAGCCCCGAAAGGTAGGCCCGGTTGCCGAGCGCCATGCCGTAGGGAATGAGATCGTTCTCCAGGCCCGACATGCCGCCGAGGAAGGCATGAGCGCCCACCCGCGCGAACTGGATTGCGGCGGCGCCACCACCAAGGATGGCGTAATCCCCGACGACGCAATGGCCGGCGAGCATGACGTTGTTGGAGAAGATGACATTGTCGCCGACGATGCAGTCATGTCCGACGTGGCTGTTGGCGAGGAACGCGCAGCGGTTGCCGATGCGGGTGACCATGCCGCCGCCTTCGGTACCGGGGTTCAACGTCACGCCTTCACGGATGATACAGTGGGACCCCACTTCAAGCGTCGAGGGCTCCCCCCGGAATTTCAGGTCCTGGGGCTGGTGCCCGATCGACGCAAAAGGGAATATCCGCGTCCTGGCGCCGATGGTCGTGTTGCCCGCGACAACGACGTGGGAGACCAGTTCGCAGCCTTCGGACAGCGTGACCCGCGGCCCCACATGACAGTAGGGGCCGATCCGGGTTCCGTCACCTACACGCGCGCCATCCTCGATGATCGCGGTCGGGTGGATATCAGGGTTTTTCATCTCGTGGATCCACGATCATGGCGCTGATCTCAGC
The DNA here is from genome assembly GCA_047971765.1 of Hyphomicrobiaceae bacterium. GTDB lineage: Bacteria > Pseudomonadota > Alphaproteobacteria > Rhizobiales > Hyphomicrobiaceae. Next base: position 7,783 of record JBKDZY010000129.1, read on the forward strand.
TTCGGCGACGACTTGCCCGTTCACCTTCGCTTCGCCGTAGAAACGCCAGACAGGTCCACGACTTCTATTCTTCTTCACATGAAGATGCAATTGATCTCCAGGCACGACCGGCTTCCTGAATTTGGCCTTGTCGATCCCCATGAAATAGACAATGTGCGGGATGTCCGTCACGCCGGCATTGTGCACGCACAGGGCACCGGCCGTCTGGGCCAGGGCCTCGATGATCAGGACACCCGGCATGACCGGATATTTGGGAAAGTGGCCCTGGAAGAACGGCTCGTTGATGGTCACATTCTTGAGGCCGACCGCGCTTTCATCGCCGACCATGTCGTAGATGCGATCAACAAGAAGGAAAGGATAGCGGTGCGGCAGTAGCTGCATTATCCGCGCCACATCCACGGTCCCAAGCTCGGTCGCCGTATCGGACTCGGTCAACTTCTGCATTCCAGCCAACCCTTCTGACGGACTGTTCATGTCGGCAGTCCTTGATCGATCTTCATTTCTTTCCACCTTCTGACCGATCCCCACGGGCGAGCCGGCGAATGGCGGCAATTTCCCGCGCCCACTCCTTGAACGGCCGGGCGGGCGTCCCTCCCATGCGAGCGCCGGGCGGGACGTTGTCCTTGACATGCGAACTGCCCGCAATCTGGGCACCGCTACCGATATTCAGATGGCCTACCGCGCCCGAATGACCGCCCATGATGACAAAGTCCCCAAGGACAGTTGATCCCGAGATCCCAACCTGGGCAACGATTACGCAGTTCCTGCCAAGGACTACGTTGTGCCCGATTTGCACGAGATTATCAATTTTCGTGCCCTCGCCAATGATAGTATCCTTAAGAGATCCTCGATCAATAGTCGTATTCGCGCCAATCTCGACTTTATCCTGGATGATAACGCGGCCGATCTGGGGCACCTTGATGTGTCCCTTGGGGCCCAAGGCAAAGCCGAAACCGTCCTGTCCGATGCGCACCCCTGCATGAATCAGCACGCCATTGCCAAGCAGGGCGTGGGTGATCGACGCGCCCGGGCCGATATAACAGTCGCGGCCGACGGCGACGCGGTAGCCGACCAGGGCGCCCGCGGCCACGACCGTGCCCCGGCCAACGGCGGCATCCCGGCCCACGATGGCGCCGGGCTCGATAATGGCGCCCTCCTCGATCATTGCCGAAGGATGAATTCCGGGCGCTCCAACCTGATCGGTGAGGCTGAAGCCGGCCGCCTTCGGCGTCATGGCATCGGGATAGAATTTTTGCAGTGCAAGGGCAAACGCATGGTATGGCGCGGGCGCCAGGAGGGGCCGCACGCCTGCCGGCAGACGATCGGCAAAGGCTGGTGCGACAAGGCAGGCGGAGGCGTTCGTATCCGCAAGCGCAGGCAGGTACTTGCGATTGTCGACGAACGTCAGGTCGCCGTTTTCGGCCGCGTCGAGGGGGCGCACATTCCGCAGCATCACGTCGGCATCATCAGGAGAGCCGAGCTGGGCGCCTGCGTGGCGCGCCACCTCCGCCATACTGAAAGGGCCTTGCCGTTCAAAAAAGCCGGGATGCTCCATCTCGATCAATCCTTTCGCGTGACGCGCCCTTAAACCACAGGCTTACAGACCACACCAGGGGCCCGGTCAAACATGGGCACGGATGCGACAATCACGGCCTCCCGGACCGCGGATGCCTGCACCGACGGACCTGGACCTGCCAAAAGAAATTCCCCGCCAGGCCAAACCCGGCGGGGAAGAACTTTGCCGTTACGTAGCAGTCGTGTTCGGCAGTCTAGAATTTGGTGCTCGCGCCGAAGCGGAAGACCTGATCCTTGTCGTAGCTCTCTTTCTTGACGGCCCAGCCGAAGTCGGCGCGCAGCGGTCCGAGTGGCGAATCCCACAGGATGCTGGTACCGACCGACACACGCGGCGTTGCATCATCCGCGATATTGACCGGGATCTTCGTAACAGGGTCGTACCTGCCGTTGATGTTCTTAGAACTGTCATTGATCCCGAACAGCGAGCCGGCGTCCACGAATACGGCACCCTTGACGCCGAGGTCATCCGGCACGAACGGGAGCGGATAGCGAACCTCGGCTGTCACAGCCCAGAAGGTCTTGCCGCCAATCGCATCGTTCGTCACGAGATCGCGGGGGCCGAAGCCAGAGCGGTTGAAACCACGGATCGTTTCACCGCCCTTATAGTAGAGGTCGATGAGGCGCACGTCATCCCCACCCCACCCTTCGATGTGGCCACCGATGGCGCGACCGACAAAGGTGATGCTGCTGGTGATCGGATAGTAGTAGCGACCTTCCGCCGAGAACCGCGCATATTGCACATCGCCACCAACACCTGCGAAGTCCACGCCACCCGACAGATAGAACCCTTCCGTCGGATTTTTGGGATGGTTCCGCTTGTCGTAGGTCAGCGTGGTGCCGACCAGAGACGTGTAGGACGTCCCCTCCGCGTCACGGATGGCGCGTGATGCCACGCGATAATCGCCGTGCACCGGATCGTAATTGGTGTCGACGTCATAGATCTCGTCACGAGAGAACGTGTAGTAGTTCTGCGCCCACAGGTATTCCGACAGCGGGTACCCGAGCCGCAGGCTGAAGCCCGTCCGGCGGCTGTTGTAGGCATTGGTATCAGAACTCTGAACTTCCTTGTGGAAGATGTCGAAGCCTGCCGCCAGGTTGCGATCCAGGAAGCGTGGTTCCGTGAAGCTCAAGTCGATCTGCAGGCGCTCAAGTGATCCTGACAGGCGCAGTCTGAGGAACTGACCATTACCCATCAGGTTGCGCTCGGTGAGTGAGATATCGCCGATGATACCTTCACTGGTCGAGTAGCCCGCACCGAAGGAGATTTCACCCGTCGGCTGTTCGACCACTTCCACATCCAGGATCACACGGTCCGGCGTGCTGCCAGGCATACGCTTGACTTCGACACTCTTGAAGAAGCCCAGACCCTGGAGACGCTTCTTAGCGCGATCCACGAGCAGCGGATTATAGGCATCACCTTCCGCCAGACGGAACTCGCGACGAATGACGTGGTCCCGCGTGCGGGTATTGCCGATGATGTTGATGCGCTCGATGTAGATCCTCTGCCCCTCGTCGATCTTGTAGACGAGCGAGATCTTGTGCTGATCGTACAGCCGAGTGGCATGGGGGCGGACTCGCGCGAACGCAAAGCCAAGTTCCGACGCCTTCAAGGTCAATCGCTCGACCGACTTGTCGATGTCGGCCGCATTGTAGGTCTCGCCTGGATCCGTGATGATGTCCGACCGCAAGGCTTCATTAGAGAGGCCGGGAAGGCTTGATTCGATCCGGACATCACCAAACTGGTAGCGTTGCCCCTCCTCGACCACGAAGGTGATGAAGAAGCCGTTGCCTTCGCGATCGAGATCCGCATTGGCGGAGACGATCCTGATGTCGGCATAGCCATTCTTCAGGTAGTACTGCCGCAGAAGTTCCCGATCGAGCGCCAAACGGTCAGGATCGTAGAACGATGCCTTCTTGATGAAGTCGAACCAGCCAGACTGCTGAGTCGTGATGACATCGCGGAGCTGCGAATTGGTGAAGGCCCGATTGCCGATGAACTGGATCGACTTGACCTTGGTCGAACCACCTTCGTTGATCTCGAAAACGACGTTGACCCGGTTCTCACCAATCTCGATCAACTTCGGCTCAACGGTAGCGGAAAACCTACCCTGCCGGCGATAGACGTCGAGGATGCGCTGCACATCGGACTGCACCTTGGCGCGCGTGTAAACGGAGCGCGGCTTGAGCTGGACTTCGCTGCTCAAGGTCGAATCTTCGACTTCGCTATTTCCCTCGAAGGCGACCTGGTGGACGATGGGGTTCTCGACCACGTGCACGACGACGACCGAGCCTGACGGCTGGATGGAAACGTCAGCGAACAGGCCGGTCGCAAAAAGCGCCCGGATGGATTCGCTCGCGTTCTCGGCGCTGTAAGAGTCACCGACAGAAAATCTCAGATAGGAACGAACGGTCTCCGGCTCAACACGCTTGTTGCCCGTGACCTGAATTGCGCTGATCCGCCCGGATTGCGCGAGCGCACTGCTCGCTCCTGTCAACGGCACCACTCCGACAGTGCCACACAAGATGAGCAGCACCATGGCAATGATCCGTGGTCCCCCGACCAGCATCGTCCGAAAATTTGGCATACTTTGCGTCTGCCTTTTTGTTTGCCGAGCCCCCAGATACCGCGCCTCAATCGGCAATAGACACGCGGTCCTTTATTCTGATCGTCCGGGATTACCGCTAACCAGGGCCACTCCCACTCGGCCCGATACGCAACGCTCCCACATGCCCGAACGAACAACTATCCTTACGAAGTTCTTAACGAACCTCACGGGTCGATGGAAGTGGCAAGAATGCCCCACAGGCCAACTATCTGGCCGATTCTCAGGCTCGCGGCCAATACCTTCTTCAGCCAATTCCGAGCTTGCGCATGATGTCGCCCAGCAGGGCCGCAAACATCATCGTCGCCAGGATGGCCAAGCCGATTCGGAAGCCGATTTCCTGTTTACGTTCGTCCAGCGGGCGCCCGCGCACTGCTTCGAACGCATAGAACATAAGGTGTCCACCATCGAGGACCGGGATGGGTAGAAGGTTCATGATCCCGAGCATGATGGAAAACACGGCAAGCCAGCCGATCATGCCCGCGATGCCGCTTTTGGCTGCATGCGCCGTCATTTCGGCGATGGCAACGGGGCCACCGATTTCATTTTGACGCTTGCCGGAAAAGGTCTTCACGATGGCGGCCGGGAGCTTCGGCAGGCTCGACACGATCTGCCAGGATACTTCGCCCGTTTTGCTGCCCGCCATGACGAAACTTTCAGGCAGCGAATACTCGGTGTGGATCACCTTGGCCTTGTTCGGCAACCTGCGGATGCCGATCATTCCAACCTTCACCTTGTTGCCGAGCGGATCCTCTATTTCTTTTTTTTCCGGCGTAATGGGCAGCTTGATCGACTGCCCGTCGCGCGTGATCGTGAACTCCATCTTCTCGCCCGCCCCAACACTGACGATGCGCTGGAGGTCGCCGAAGGTCTCGATCTTGTTGCCGTCGATGGCTGTAATGTGGTCACCGGCCTTCAGGCCAGCAGCTGCAGCCGGGCTCTTGGGGACGATTTCATCGGCGATCGGGGCGACACTGAACGTGCCATAGGCCCAAAAAACGACGGTGTAGAAGATGATGGCGGAGATCAGGTTGAATGCCGGCCCGGCTGCAACCACAGCGGCGCGGCTGGCCAATGGCTTTGACTGGAATGCCCCGGGTTTCTCCGACTCGCTGAGGCGTTCCAGGCTGCCCGCGCTCGAGGTGGAAGCTGCGCTCTCGTCGTCGATGAAGCGCACATAGCCGCCAAGCGGGATCCAGGCGAACCGCCAGCGTGTGCCATGTTTGTCCGTGAAGCCGAAGATTTCGCGGCCGAAGCCGATGGAGAACGCCCGGACGGTCACTCCGCACCAGCGCGCCACCAGGAAGTGACCCAGCTCGTGGATGAAGACGACAATCGTCAACACCGCGAGAAATGGAATGATGAACACTAGGGCATTGTACAACATGGACAGCATGAGAGCTCCAACCTGAGACATTGAACTCAGCGATCAGGGGCGATCCTTCACCGGCCGCCGGTTGCGCGCCTGGACCATGGAACCATTACCGGGCGGCAAATGGATCCTATTCGCTCCAAGAGCAATGACCGTGCCGCGGGTGGCTTCGATCATTGAGATTCCCGTACACAGGTGCGCGATCGGGCGCACATTTTCAAGGAATGATTAACGATAGTCGGGTGCTCGTCCCGGCAATTCTGGCAGGGTTCGTGTTTTCGCTCGTGACAAACGCAGGCCAGGGCTCGGAGGAGGCACGATAATCCGGAAAAACCCGCGCTCACGGCTGGGTCTGCGCCAGGGCGAGCAGCGCCACGCCCGGTGCTGCCGGATTGACTGCATACGCCCAGACGGCAGCGGCGACGGCAGCGAAAATCAACCCGTCAACCCGATCCATGAACCCGCCATGTCCCGGAATGAGACTGCTGGCGTCCTTCACCCCGTTGCGCCGTTTCAGCGCCGATTCGGCCAGATCGCCAGCTTGGCTCACAATGGCCAGGATCGCGCCAAGCAGAAAGACCGTCCACGCATGGGCGCTGCCGACGATCTGCGCAGTGCAGTAGGCTACCACAGCCGCCGTCATGACGCCGCCAAGCAGGCCAGACCACGTC
>JBKDZY010000130.1:0-4817 GCA_047971765.1 Hyphomicrobiaceae bacterium
CACCGGCGTCAGGCATTTCGGAGGGTGTCCGGCTGGGGCATATCCGTGACGGGAAGGCTGCGAAACAGCGAGACGCGCCTTGCGGCCAGTTCACGAGACACAGCAACGATCGTGGCAAGCGCAATGTAGAAGAACATGCCCGGATCCGAAGTGGAGGAGGTGAGCGCGTCGGAGACCAGACCGGCCAGGGCAGCGGCGCGGCAGCCATTGGCCAGCGCAAGCAGGGGCCGGCTCTCGCGGGTGACGGAAACCCGGCCTGCGCCGTTTACCAGCACAACCAGTATGCCCGCCAGCGCCAGCGCGCCAAGCACGCCAAGCTGGGCAACGACGGCCACCGCCCAACTGGATGTTCGGGTGCTTCCGATCCCGACACCGCCACCGAAGGTATCAAGAAACGCGCGTAATCCCTGCTCGTTCCATTCGCCGCGTTCGATGGCCGAGGAGGATGTGGACTTGTGAATGAGCATCTCGTCGAGCATCTGCAGGAAGGGCGAGAAGACGTTCGGATCATAGAGATAGATCCCGGTCACCACCGCCACGACCAGAAGCGCCAGGCCGATGAGGACCAGGTCGGCACCGTCGATCCGGGCGAGCAGCAGCCGTATGATCGCTGCAAGGCAAAGCCACGCCGTGCAGATGACGAGCGTCACGTAGGCCGTGGTTGAGGTGGAGAGCAGGACGAGGACGAGCAGCAGAAGGAACAGGAAAAGGACGAGCGGCGTTCTGAGAACGCGCCAATAGCTCAAGGCGAATGCGGCCGCCGGTACGGAAACCGCCGAAAAGCCGGACGCTTCCGAGAAGGCGCCACTGATCCGCGGCAGCCCGGAGATGGTGTTGTCCTCGCCGGTCAACATGGTGTAGCTGGCCGTTCTGATTGGTTCGAGAATATCGCCGAGCCCGGCGAGTTTTCCGATCAGGTCGATGTATCCGGTCGCCGCAATCATGATCGCCCATGCGAAAATCGCGATCCTGAGCCGCCGCAAGCCGCCCGGCGCGATCGCCACGGACAGCACCGTGAAATAGCTGGCCGCCGCCAATGCGAAATAGGCTGCCTGCGAGACATTGTAGGTGCCTGGTGCGAGCCGGACCGGAACGACGCCAGCGGTGCCGGTTGCCCCGCGCTCGACGACGTAGACGGTTGTCGCACCGGCAAACAGGCGCGGCAGGATGATGGCCCCCATCAGCGCGTAGACGATGATCAGCACGATCGCCCAGCCAATCGGGTTGATTCTGAATAGCCGCGCGAGTTCAGGAACGAAATCCCGGCGGCGCACGAACACGACGCCAAGCGCCAGGGCAAAGATCGTGTAGATCAGCGGCGAGGAGCCGCCAAGCGCTGGAAGCGTGGCAAAAGCGGTCGCGCCAAACGCGAGGGACATCAGCAGGGCGATGACCAATCTGCCATCGAGCGCACGATCGAGAAGGTAGAGAGCAAGAACGACCAGTAGTCCTTCGATCGACAGCTGCATTGCGGGAAACTCGTCGTCTGGGGAAAAATCGGATCGAATTTATTGGCCAAAGGCGGCGCGTTGGATGCAACGAATTCGGCCGCCCGTCCGACTTCTGCCCATATTCCCAATACATTGCTGACTCTCGGAGACAGATATCGGGCCTCCTGGGCACTGCGCGAAGGGGAGTGGAAAGATGACAGAGCTTTTGACAATCACCGATTCGATTGGATAAGCGGACCGCAGTGACACAATGAACGAGGCTGCAATGGTCGCCTTGCCCTTCGATCTGGAATCGAGCTGGCTGTTCTGGATCTCTGCCGCCTCGTTCGTGCTGGGCGTCGGCGTTGGGGTGAAGTTCAAGGTCCCCATGCTCATGGCGTTGTCCTTTGTGACGTTTGCCGTGGGACTGGTCGCCGCCATCGCCACATTTGATGAGGTGATGTGTTTTCTCGTTGTCCTCATACTTCCCACGGCAGCCCTTCAGATCGGCTACCTCCTGTCCGCCCTTGTTGCTGGCATTCGCCGGAGCGATGTGTGCCTGTAGGTCGTTGCTGTGGTGATCCGCGATGATGGCCGCGATGGAGATCGGGTTTCCGGCTTCTGCGAACAAGCAGTGATCCATGGGACGTCATGGGTGAGGGCGCTTGTCATGCGGCATCGTCGGTCTTGAGCATGGATGGAATGGTAAGGACGATGATCTTCACATCCAGCCCCATGGACCACCGCCGGACATAGAGCGTGTCCATGGCGACCCGCTGCCTGTAGCTGGTTGAGCTCCGTCCGCTCACCTGCCAGACACCCGTCAGCCCGGGCCGCGCCCGAAGATAGTGCCGGGCATGTGGGCCGTACTTCGAAAGCTCGGCCATGACCACCGGTCGCGGACCGACGCAGCTCATGTCGCCTTTCAGGATATTCAGGAGTTGCGGTAGTTCATCTATCGAGGTCTTGCGCATGATGCGCCCGAATGCCGTAACCCTGGGATCGTCCCGGAGCTTGCGGTTCTCTTCCCACTCCCGCCGTGCCGAGGGGTTGGCGTCGAGGTGGCGTCGCAGCACCTCGTCACCATTCGTGACCATCGACCGGTATTTGTAGCAGGAGAACGGTCTGCCACCGAGCCCGATGCGGGTGTGGCTGAAAAAGACGGGTGAGCCGAGCGTCAGCCGGAGAATGACATAGGTCATGAGCATGATCGGCGCCAGCGCGATGAGTGCAGCGGATGCCAGCAGGATGTCGAGGGTGCGCTTGAGGATGCCGCCAAGTGCGCGATGAGGCACCGCATTCCCGGCCGTTGCCTCGGCGGTGGCGGGTTTCACCCCTCCATCCATCGCGGCTGCGACCTGGCCGACCAGTCCGATGAGCATCCAGCACACTGGTGCAATCGTCACGCCGATGTAGCGGTGATGGGGCTGCCCCTGGCGGTCGAGATGTCGCCCAAGGATCTCCTCGACAACGCTACGATCGGATGCCCGAATGAAATCCAGTCGCCGGCCGAGATTGATGGATCTACGGTCCGAGAACATTTCATGCCTGAAAGTGACTGACATTACGCGACCCCGAATACGTTACACAGATCAGGCCCGCCGGGCTGATGAGATCATGCAGGTGAGCCTGTCTTGTCACTGTCCAGTCAAAACGCCCTGCAATGCAATGTGGGCTTAAGAGGGTGGTGGGGCGGGCTACGCCAACTGATATTCCCCAAAGGGATTAGGCAGCGGCACGAGATCACGGTGTTGGTGCAGGCAGGTCTCTTTTGAATAGTCTTTTCGATGAACGGTGTGTCGCCGCAAGGCGCAAACCGGTGCCGGCCCGGCGAAACGGCATCGCAATCGCTAGAGCAGGTTTGGCTCGAATGGAATCACAACCACGCTGGTGGCCTGCTCTAACTCTTTGTTTGAGAGACTGATTCACGCCTTCGATGGAAGCAGGATTGCTTCCATCTCAGCCGATCAGGCTCTAGGGTCGCCGCTTATTGCGAGCCCGCAATGGTTTCCTTGACGTTGAAGAGCGTCGGATGCATCCAGCGGAAACGGGAGGACGCGAAAATCCGGTCGATCACCTGTTCGCGGGTCAGGCGGCGCTGCTGCAGGGCGTGGACGAGGGACCAGTGCTCGATGCTCACCGGCTCGGCATCAAGCAGAAGCCTTCGGACGTAGGTGACGAACGCGCTGTCGTTCAATGTCGCGGCCTTGATGGTCTCCAGCTTGAGGTCCAGCATACTCCTGCGGATCGAGGCGAGCTTGACCTTGCCTTGACGAACATCCCTGCTCCAGGCTTCGAGCCCCCCTCCATCGTGCGGATGACCGAGCGACAGGCAATAGGAGTAGGAGATTGCCGTTTCCAATGGCACATCGCGGGCGGCAAATGTGCACAGATTGCAACTGCGGACTGGCGTGAGCATGTCTGTCGCGTCTGTGGCTGCCAGGTCGCGCCGTGCCCCACTGTTCCCTGGTGTCGTGGCGCTCCCAAGCCCGATCCGGTACCCGCCGCGCAGCATCGTTCTCACGCTGCAGTAGGCAGGCTTGGGGCCGCCAACCCGCCAGCTCTTGCCTGCCCCTTTGTCGAGATAGGCAAGGCCCATGTAGCCTTCGTAGTCCGGAGCCCAGTACGTCTCGTCCAGAAGCTCGTAGATGTGCGCGGCCCGTACGTTGTAGGCGTTCCTGAGACGCCGTATCTCGGTGATGCTTCGGGCGAGACCTTCGGCCTGCACGACATCGCCGTTCTGGCTGCCCCGGTCGTTGTTGAATTCGGTGATCCAGATCGGCTTGCCGAACTTTGCCACGCGCTTGAGGCCCCATTCGAACTTGCCGTCGTAGTTGTGCCAGACTGAAATGTCCCACTTGATGCCATCGTCGCGCATGCGCTCGAACGCGCCGACATGCCCCCAGCCCGCCGTTCCCATGGCTTTCAGGGCGTGGGGCGCGGCGGCGATCGTGGCATCGGAAAGCCCTTTCAGCACGCTGCTGACCTTGCGCCAGCGCTTGCCCTCGTATTCGAGCGGGCTCACTCCCGAGGCAGGGCCGGAGGCGCAGTCGTACTGGCGCCCGTCGTCCATATACTCGCACGGCTGCAGGATGGCGTAGTTCTCGAGCTCGTTGCCAAGTTCCCAGACCTTCACCTTGTGGGCGAAACGGGTGACGAAAAAGGTGGCGAAGTTATTCGCCTTTTTATACAGCCCCTCCGGCGTGTCCTTGTCGAGGTCGCCGGGTGGAATAAGGATCGGAAGAATGTCGATGCCGAGCTTGCGCCCTTTGTCGATGAGCGTTTCAAGCGCATTGGCCTTCAGGATGCTGGGCACATCGACCCGGTAGGACGTCAGCCCGAGATCCGCAACGAGGCTCAGTTGTTCGTCGAAGTCGACGCCATGAT
>JBKDZY010000131.1:0-2547 GCA_047971765.1 Hyphomicrobiaceae bacterium
GGCGGCGCAACGCGCCGGGCACCTTTGGTGCCTGGGCCGCCGTTCGGCGTCCGGTTATCTGAGTGTGTGTCTCACGCGCGTTTCCGCGCGCTTTGACGGAGTTTGCGCGCGGGCCCTGCTCCCTTCATAGCCCTTCAGATGCCCACTTCGCATCCGGGCAGTGGCCCTTCAGATGCCCACTTCGCATCCAGGTCCGGGGCGGCGCTTGCGCCGGGCACCTTTGCGGGCGAGATCCATGCAGAGAGATGCTCGGGGAACGCCGGTGCGGGCTGCGGAAGCTTTTCGCCAATTGGCGAAAAACCTCCGCACTGTTCCAGACGCCTGCTCTAGACTCCGACCTGGGCCTGAGCCAGCTTCTCGCGTTTGACGACCAGCTTGTTGAGGGCGGCGATATAGGCCCGCGCCGACGCAACCAGCGTGTCCGGATCGGCCGAGCGCCCGGTGACAATCCGGCCCTGCTCTTCGAGACGCACCGAAACCTCGGCCTGCGCGTCCGTCCCTTCGGTCACGGCGTGGACCTGATACAGATCGAGCCGCGCGTCGTGCGGGAACAGCTGCTTGATGGCGTTGAAGGTTGCATCGACAGGGCCGTTACCCGATGCCTGGACGGTCTTTTCCTGACCGTTGATATCCAGCGTCAGGGTTGCGCTTTGCGGGCCCATGGTGCCGGCGATGACCGTCAGTGCCTTGACCTTCACGCCTTCGCGATCATGGGCAACGCCTTCATCGACCAGAGCTTCAATGTCTTCGTCATAGACGTGCTTCTTCTTGTCGGCCAGCGCCTTGAAACGATTGAAGGCGTCTTCCATGGCGTTGTCGCCGAGGTCGTAGCCCAGTTCCTTCAGTTTTGATCTGAAGGCAGCGCGGCCCGAGTGCTTGCCCATGATGAGCGATGATTTGCCAACACCGACGGACTCTGGCGTCATGATCTCATAGGTCGAGGTGTTCTTTAAAACGCCGTCCTGATGGATGCCGCTTTCGTGGGCGAACGCATTGCGGCCGACAATCGCCTTGTTGTACTGGACCGGGAAGTTGGTGACAGCCGACACCAATTTCGACCCGCGCGAGAGCATCTCGGTCTTGATACCGCAATGATAGGGCATCATGTCGTGACGGGTGCGCAGCGCCATGACGACCTCTTCCAAGGCGGCATTGCCGGCCCGCTCACCGAGGCCGTTGATGGTGCACTCGATTTGCCGGGCCCCTGCCCGCAAACCGGCCAGTGAATTGGCAACCGCCAACCCCAGATCGTTATGGCAATGGGTCGATATGACGACCTTATCCATGCCGGGCACGCGGGTCTTGAGCATCACGATCAGATCATAATAGTCCTCCGGCAGGGCATAGCCGACGGTATCGGGAATGTTGATCGTGGTGGCGCCCGCCTTGATGGCAGCTTCAATCACCCGGCACAGATAATCGTGCTCGGTGCGGGTGGCGTCCATGGCGCTCCACTCGACATCGTCGGTATAGTTGCGGGCGCGCGTCACGGAAGCGATGACGCGCTCATGGACCTCGTCCTTGCTCAACTGCAACTGATGCTGACGGTGCAGCGGCGACGTGCCGATGAACGTGTGAATGCGGCCGCGCTTCGCTGGCTTGATCGCCTGGCCTGCGCGGTCGATGTCGGCAAAGTTGGCGCGGGCCAGACCGCAGATCACCGAGTTTTTGGCGAGCTTGGCAATTTCCTGGACCGATTGGAAATCACCTTCCGAAGCAATCGGGAAGCCGGCCTCCATCACATCGACCCCCATATCGTCGAGCAATTCGGCGACCTGGAGCTTTTCCTCAAATGTCATGGTGGCGCCGGGGCATTGCTCGCCGTCGCGCAGGGTGGTGTCGAAGATAATAACTTGATTGTCGGATTTGTCCGAAGTCGATTTGGTTTGTGACGTCATGATCGATTGTTTCCTTGTCGGGCGCTCGAAACGAGAAGAACGCCGGTCGCATCCTCAGCTGCCAAGGCCCATCACGGGTTCGGCGAGCGGTTCAATGAAATCTGATCCCCTGAGCGCGTTCGACCTTTGTCGAACTTCAATAGGCCCAGGGGCCAATAAGCGAGGGGCTACCAAGCGAAAGACCGCTTAGTGCAACAAGCGACAGAAGGAGATGCTGGCGGGCGGGCGCCGAAGCGTCTGCTGCGCGCGTGATAGCGTGGCGGGCCGGGCGATAACCGGTCCGGCCTTGAGCGACGTCGGCAATGTGTCGTTCGCCTTGCATCGTAAAAAATCCACAGTACAGCAACGCATGTTTTCTACACGCTGCTTCCCGACTCCACAATAAGCCTAAAACTCCTAAAGAAATCAAGCCGTAGGTTGTATCAACGGGGCAAGGTGCGATCTGTCGCCCCTCATCGCACTCCGGGTTTGCTCCTGGAGCCTATCGGCGGGCGGTCTCCGGAGGCGTATTCAGGAAGTAAATCGGGGAGCAAATCCGGGGGCAAATCCGCGAGCTGCCTAGATCAGCAACTGGCCCTCGGCGACCCGCACGCCATGGCCGCCAATGCGGATGCCCTCAAGTCTGCCGCCATTCACCGTCGATATGAGA
>JBKDZY010000132.1:0-2499 GCA_047971765.1 Hyphomicrobiaceae bacterium
CGTGAAGCATCACGTCGGCCGCGCGGCGGGATGTGATCCGATCCCCAGCATCCGGGACATGTTCGTTGCCCCGTCGATCTACCAGCGGCGGCAATACACGGTCCGGGAAAACAACTGCACGGCTTGTGCTGTTCAGCAGACCTTGAAAGGTGCAACATTCGGGGGCGCCAATACCTGTGAGACGAAAATCCTGAAGAGCGGACCATGACCAGCCTGATCGACCGTCGCCATCTTGCGTTTGTTCTTGCCGATGTCCTGAAGGCGGCGGAGCTCTTTGCGTTGCCCGGTTTCGAAGGGCACGATGCCGAAGGGGCGATGGCCATGATCGACGTGGCGGACCGGCTGGCAACCGACAAATTCCTGCCAAGCTACAGTCTGGTCGATGCCAACGAGCCGCGCCTCGAGAATGGGCACGTGGTGTTGCCGGCCGAAATCGGCGAGGCGCTCGCGGCTTTCCGGGAGGGCGGGTTTCCGGCCATGACGGCCATGCCGGAGGCGGGTGGCCTCGGTCTGCCGCGGACTTATGCCAACGCTGCCTTTCTCTCGTTCCAGGCTGCGAATATTTCCATCGCCAACTACGCCATGCTGACCATGAGTGCGGCCGAACTGCTGGCGCATCACGGCTCTCCGGAGCAGAAGCAGCGCTACCTGGTCCCCATGCTGGAGGGGCGGATCTTCGGCACGATGGCGCTTTCCGAGCCCCAGGCGGGCTCGTCGCTGGGCGATATCGCCACAACGGCGAAGCCGCGCGCCGATGGCACCTACGCGCTTAAGGGAACCAAGATGTGGATCTCGGGCGGCGAGCATGACATGCCCGACAATATCGTTCACCTGATGCTGGCGCGGGTCGACGGCGCGCCCAAGGGGGTGAAGGGCATCTCGCTCTTCATCGTGCCGCGCAAACGGTTGGATGCGGACGGGCGTCCCGCGATCTGGAACCACATCGGCCTGGCCGGGCTGAACCACAAGATGGGCCAGCGCGGAACCGTCAATACGGTGCTCAACATCGGTGAGGGTGGGGAGACGATTGGCGAGATCGTCGGTGCGCCAGGCCCGGGGCTGGCGCAGATGGTCCCGATGTTGAACGGGGCGCGTATCGGCGTTGCCCTGGGGGCGGTGGCTCATGCCAGTGCGGGCTACCGGCTTTCGCTTGCCTACGCACGCGACCGCCTGCAAGGCCGTCTGCCGGACGCCAAGGATCCGGCCTCGCCGCAGGTGCCGATCATCGCGCATGCGGATGTGCGCCGCATGTTGCTGCAACAGAAGTCGGTGGCCGAGGGTGGCATCGCCATGGCGCTCTACCTCGCGCAGCTCGCGGACTTGAAACATGCCGCTGCAGACGCCGACCAGCGCAAGGATGCCGGGCTGCTGCTCGATTTCCTGACGCCGGTGTTCAAGGCCTGGTTCTCGGAGGAGTGCCTGACGGCCAACTTCAATGCCATCCAGGTGCTGGGTGGGGCCGGCTACACGCGCGACCATCCGTTGGAGCAGCACTATCGCGATAATCGCCTCAATCCGATCCACGAGGGCACCAACGGGATCCAGGGACTTGACCTGCTGGGCCGCAAATCGGTGATGGCGGGCGGTCGTGCCTTGCAGTTGTTCCGTGAGCGTGTGCAGGCAACCTGTGACGCAGCGCGGGCGGTCGGGCTTGGTCGTGATGCGGACCGCCTTGGCGATGCGATGGGGATGGTGGTGCGCGCTGCAGCCAAGGCCGCCGATGTCGGGGGGCGGTCCGGGGCTGCGGCGGCCATGGCGCTTGCGCCAGACTACATGGAGTTGATGGGGGGGGCCACCCTGGCGTGGATCTGGCTGGAGCAGGCGCGGGTGGCGAAGCTTGGACGCGGCGCCGTCGCTGACACTGATGAGCGTGCCGCCTTTCTTGAGGGGCTGAGCGTGACGTCCCGTTTCGTGTCGGATACGGTGCTGCCGCGTGCGGCAGCGGCTGGGGTGCGAATGACCGAGGCGGATGCGGCGCCGTCCTACTTCGACATGATGGATGCCATGTTCGGCTGATCCGCGAGCGGGTCGCACTGGCCTTCGTCCTGGTCCTGCGCGGGCGCGGGGCATAAGCGCCGTGCCGAAGTAGCGGCCCGAGCGCTTCGACCTCATCCTCGAGTGCTATAGGCGGTGTAGTGGTTACTTCTGGTCCTTCGGAACCGCCTTGATCTGCGCTGGCGGCGTAATCTGGGCCTTCAGCGCCGGATCGAGGATTTCCAACTGGGCCTTGTTGCGCAGATCCGCCGCGACGGCCTGCGCGCGCCGGTGAATGAGGGCCGCGATAATGCGGTCCTTGATCTTGTCGAACGGCGGGGCGCCCCGCTGGCGCTTGTCCTCGATCTTGATCAGATGCCAGCCGAACTGGGTCTTGACGGGGTAGGAAACCTCGCCCTTCGGTGTCTTGAAGGCGGCGGCCTCGAAGGCTGGAACCATGCGGCCACGGCCGAAGTAGCCGAGATCGCCGCCGGAATCCTTCGTGCCCGGGTCCTTCGAGTACTT
>JBKDZY010000133.1:0-7920 GCA_047971765.1 Hyphomicrobiaceae bacterium
TCCCCGAGAACCCGCGGAACGTCTGGTTCGGTCGGTTCACCCATTGCACCGGCAGCCGCATCACGGAAGACCGCGCAGGCGTGATCTCCACGCCTTCGAGATGCGCAAGCAGCGTCGGCCCCTGGTACCACGTCATGCGTTCGGACGCCGAAACGATGTTGTCGCCCGACCGCGCCACCACCGGAATGGTGACAGTCTCGGTCAGGCCATGCGCCGCCGCTACGTCGCGGAATTCGGCCTCGATCTCGCGGAAGCGTGCCTCGTCGAGCCCCACCAGGTCCATCTTGTTGACCGCCAGAACCGCGTGCCTGAGGCCAAGCATCCCCGCAATAGTGATGTGCCGCCGAGTCTGCGAAAGAATGCCCTTGCTCGCGTCCAGCAGGATCACCGCCAGGTCGGAAACGCTGGCGCCCGTCGCCATGTTGCGCGTGTACTGCTCGTGGCCCGGCGTGTCCGCGACAATGAACTTGCGGCGCGGCGTCGAGAAATAGCGGTAGGCGACATCAATGGTGATCCCCTGCTCGCGTTCGGCCTGCAGCCCATCCACCAGCAGCGCCATGTCGAGATCGTCACCCGTCGTCCCATGTCGCTTGCTGTCGGCCGCCAGTGCCGCAAGCTGATCGTCGAGCACCAGTCCGGAATCGAACAGCAAACGCCCGATACGGGTGCTCTTGCCGTCATCGACACTGCCGCACGTCAAAAACCTCAGGAGGCTTTTCTCGCTCGCCATCAGAAATAGCCCTCCTGCTTCTTCTTCTCCATCGACCCCGACGCATCGTGGTCGATGGCCCTGCCCTGGCGTTCGGAAGCCCGGGCAGCAGCAATCTCCGTGACGATATCCGCGACCGACTGGGCTTCGGACACCACCGCACCTGTCAGCGGATAACAGCCGAGCGTGCGAAACCGCACCCAGCGCATTTGCGGTTCCTCACCCGGCCGGAGCGGAAGACGATCGTCGTCGCGCATGATCAACATGCCGTCGCGCTCGACAACCGGGCGCTCGGCGGAAAAATAGAGCGGCACGACATCAATGCCTTCGGCGGCGATGTATTCCCAGACATCAAGCTCGGTCCAGTTCGAGAGCGGAAAGACCCGCATGGTCTCGCCGGTCTGCCGCCGCCCGTTGTAGAGATGCCAAAGCTCGGGCCGCTGGGCTTTGGGATCCCACCGGTGCCCGGAACTGCGCACCGAGAACACCCGCTCCTTCGCGCGCGAGCGTTCCTCGTCGCGCCGCGCACCACCGATCGCGCAATCGTAGCGACCCTGATCCAGGGCCTGCCGAAGCGCCACCGTCTTCATCTGGTCCGTATGCACACTGCTGCCATGCGTCACCGGCGAGATCCCCTGGGCCAGCGCCTCCTGGTTGACGTGAACGATCAACTCCAGCCCCAGCCGCCGCACGGTGTCATCCCGGAAGGTGATCATGTCGCGAAACTTCCAGGTCGTATCGACATGCAGCAACGGAAATGGCGGCTTTCCCGGATGAAAAGCCTTCATCGCCAGATGCAGCAGCACGGACGAATCCTTGCCAATCGAATAGAGCAGCACGGGACGTTCGCACTCCGCGACCAGTTCCCGGAAGATGTGGATGGACTCGGCCTCCAGGGCTCGCAGATGCGGTGGCAGTGTCATGGCTATTTCACTTTTCCTGTCCGAACACGCAGCCTCACGTGGTCCCCCGGTTCATCGCCCATTCCGGCACATGAAGACCACCGCGCCCCAAGCCGGCGTCTCAGGTCTCACCAGTGCCAGGCGGCAAACGGTGCCCACGCCGCGCGGGCATTGCACATCTGCCACGCGTCGACGCTGCCCCCACGTCATGCCTCAGGCTCGGGCATCGTCACAACCAATCACGGTGCAGTGGCAACAGTGGGAATTCCCGGAAGGTCTTGTCACAGTGGGCATCCATTGCCACGCGACATATTGTCGGCAATCACGGCTGTCCAAAGAAAATGCATACCCTTCCAGATATTTGGAGGGTCTTCCACACCTGCTGACACAGCCACCGGGGCTTGCAGCCTCCACCACACAACGTTCACCTTCACAGCGTCGGGGTCACGGACCGCCTCAGCCCGAGATGTCGCCATCCCCGATGTGTTGGTATGGCCCCCTTGCAGGGCTCCAGCCAGGTGACATCGCCAGTGCGGACAACCGCCGGGTCGGACAGCATCTCAGAAGCATCCGCGCCGCAAACCGAACGCGCTCAGCCCCCGCGTGTGCATGAACTTCACAGCCCTACGGCATCATCCGCGTATGCAGGTCACTCATGATCCAGATGCTGCCTGCGATCAGCACTGACGCCATCAGGATCGCCATGCCGAGCGCAACCGTGGCCTCCATCGGCACCCGCTTGGTCGAGTAGTGCAGGAAGAACCGCAGGTGCACCACGATCTGGACGATCGCCAGCACGACGATCAACACCAGGGCCGGGCCCCGCTCGATATCCGTGAACCCAACCACGATGAACGGAACAAAAGTCAGAATGACCGCCAGCAAGAAGCCATGGGCATAGTCGTTGCCATGCGGCCTACGCAGATGGAATGGCGTCATTTCAGGACTCCCGGCAGGTAGACGAATGAGAATACTCCGACCCAGATGATGTCGAGGAAATGCCAGAACAACCCCACCCGGTAGAGGCGGGAGAGCACCGGCTCGGTCAGCCCCTTGGTGGACATCTGGACAGCCAGCACGATCAACATCACGAGCCCGGTGGTGACGTGCAGGCCGTGCGTTCCGACCAGCGCGAAGAAGGCCGACAGGAAACCGCTCTTCTGCGGCCCCGCCCCCTGGGCGATCAATCCGCTGAACTCCCGGTATTCCAGGAACAGGAAGCCCGCACCCAGGACGAATGTCACCCCGAGCCAGAGCATCGCCCTGTCCTTCAGCCCGGACAGCGCATTGAGCGAAAGCAGTCCGAAGGTCAGGCTCGAGACCAGCAGCAGCCCGGTCTCGATGGCGGCGTTGCGCAGCTCGAAGATCTCATAGGGTTTGGGCCCATCCGCCGTGCCGTGCAGTTGCACCGCGTAGTTCGCGAACAACACGGCAAACAGCACCGCGTCACTCATCAGGTAGAACCAGAACCCCAATGACCGCTCCACATGGATGGCATGAGAGTGGGGATTGCCGAGCGCCGCCATAGGGTTCTCTGCCAGATCCGCACTCGAAAGACCATCCCGAGGCCGGGCGCCCGCCAACGTAGCTTCCTTCATGACGCCCTCCTCATCTGTTGCCGGCCGCCGAGGCCATGATGTCATCGACATCCCGCAACGGGATCTCGTGTTCGTCGTGATCGACGAAACTGCGCGAGATCACGATTGCCATGATCACCAGGAACGACAGCCCCACCAGCCACCACATGTACCAGACGGCTGCGAAGCCGAGCACGAAGGCCGCGACGCCGATGAAGAAGCCGGCAGGAGTCTTGTTGGGCATCTCGATGGCTTCTGGCGGGCCATAGTCCATCGGCGTTCCGCGGTTCTTGGCTTCAGCGAAACAGTCCCGCTCCGTCACGATTGGAACCCGCGCGAAATTGAAGGGCGGCGGCGGCGATGGAATGGACCATTCGAGCGTCCGCCCGTCCCAGGGATCTCCCGTGGTATCCCGCAGCTTCTCGCGGTCACGGATGCTCACGAACAACTGCATCACCAGCGCGAAAATCCCGAACGCGATGACACACGCACCGATGAAGGCAATCAGAAGCAGCGGCCAGAAGCGGGGATCGTAGACTTCCGCGATGCGCCGCGGCATCCCCATCATGCCAAGGATATAGAGCGGCAGGAACGCCAGCGAGAAGCCCAGCGACCAGCCCCAGAACGATAACTTGCCCCAATATTCATCCAGTTTGAAACCCATGGCCTTCGGAAACCAGTACACATAGCCGGCGACGTAGCCGAACAGCACGCCCGGGATCAGCACGTTGTGGAAGTGCGCAACCAGGAAGGTCGTGTTGTGAAGGTTCATGTCCACTGGAACCGTGGCATGGATCACGCCTGTCGCACCGCCAACGAGAAACAGGATCATGAAGCCGATCGTCCAGTAGATGGTCGAGTGCATCCGTATCCGGCCACGGTACATCGTGAACAGCCAGTTGAAGATCTTCATGCCGGTCGGCACACCGATGATCATGCTGGCAATGCCGAATACCGCGTTGATGCTGGCGCTGGCACCCATCGTGAAGAAATGGTGCAACCACACCAGCATCGACACGACCGTGATGATGATCGTTGCATCGACCATCGCCCGGTAGCCATAGAGTTTCTTGCCTGAGAAGGTCGCGGTCACCTCGGAAAAGACGCCGAAGGCCGGCAGCACGACGATGTAGACCTCCGGATGCCCCCACATCCAGAAGATGTTGGCATAGTTCATGTAGTTGCCGCCGGCCATGCTCGTGAAGAAATGAAAACCGAATGACCGGTCGAGCTCCAGCATGATGAGCGCAACAGTCAACGGCGGGAACGCGAACAGGATGATCACGCTCGTGCACAGCGCCGTCCACGTGAACACCGGCATCTGCATCAAGCCCATCCCGGGTGCCCGCCGTCGCAGGATCGTCACCAGGAAGTTGATCGCGGATATTGTTGTTCCCACCCCGGATATGAGGATGGCCCATATCCAGTAGTCCACGCCGGAATCCGGACTGCGGTCGATCCCAGCGAACGGTGGATACCCCGTCCAACCGGCTGCCGAGAACTTGCCGATCACCAGCGAAATGAGCACCAGCCCCGCGCCCGCCACGCTCAGCCAGAAACTCAGGGCATTGGCGAACGGATAGGCGACGTCACGCGCACCGATCTGCAGCGGCATCGCGAAATTGACCAGCCCGCTCATGAACGGCATCGCCATGAACAGGATCATGATGGTGCCGTGCGCACTGAAGATCTGCGGGAAATGGTCGCCTTCGAGATAGCCGTGACCGGAGACGGACAGCAACTGCTGAGACCGCATCATGATGCCGTCGACAAATCCCCTGAGCAGCATCACCAGCGCCAGGACGATATACATGATGCCGATCATCTTGTGATCGACGGAGGTGAGACAGTTTCTCCAAAACCATCCCCAGAGACGGAAGTAGAAGACCGCCGCCACGACACCCAACCCGGCCAGGACGGTCACGGCGGCACCGGAAAATGCGACAGCGCTGTAGAACGGAAATGCGTCGTAGGACAAGCGGCCAAACATGTTCAATGTCCCTGCTTTTCATGCGATTGCGCCGAAGCGGACGCCCCGCTCTGTGCCTTGGCAGCCGGAAGCGGGTTCATGTGGTAGCTTGGCTGGTATTGCCTCACGATGGTCTCGAACAGCCGCGGCTCCACCTTGGCGAAGTAGGTCACCGGATAGCCCTTGCTGCGCTTCGCCAGTTCGGTATAGCGCGCCATGTCGAGCATCGGCTCGGTCTTGACTTTGGCCTTGTCGCCCCCGGCATCCTTCAGCCACGCCGCGAACTTGTCTTCAGGCAGTAACTCGACCTTGAACCTTTGGGCGAAGAACTCCGGCCCGGAATACATGGCATTGGCCCCATCCAGAACCGCGGCCTTCGGCGCAAGGAAGTTGGCCCGCGTTTCCATTCCGGTCATCGCGTAGATCTGGTTGATCAGGTTTGGAATGAAGATGGAGGTCATCATCGGATCGGACGTGATCCGTATCGTCACCGGGCGTCCGACCGGCGCCGCCATTTCATTGACGGTCGCGACACCGGATTCCGGATAGATGAACAACCACTTGTAGTCGAGGCTGACCGCCTGAATCTCGTAGGGCTGCGGCCCTGGCAGCGGACGGTAGGGGTCGAGCTTGTGCGTGTAGACCCAGTTCAGCACACCCAGCAGCACGATGGTCAGCAGCGGCACATAATGCGTGACCTTGTCGAGCATGACATTGTTGTCGAAATTCGGGTCGAAGCCCTCGTGGTTCTCGCTGTCCCGGTAGCGTTTCGCCACCCACAAGGTCGCGATCATGATCGGCACGATGATCGCCAGCATGATGATCGTGGCGACGATCAAGAGCTCGTAGACCGTATGGGTCACGTAGCCGACCGGGTTGAGCATCGGCATCCGCGATACGTTGCAACCCGAAAACAACAATCCGACCAGAACCAGCACCACGACAATGCCAATGAGTGTCCGTGGCTGCCGCAAGCTCTCCACCGGCACCTCCAAATACGCGATAACCTCCGGTGATCCACAATGCGCAAGTCACCAGGAACATCCACCGCAGTCACACAGTCACCTTACTGACGGCTCCATCGACAGGCGTCGCCCCGATGGAAATCTCATGGCGTTCAACCTTCGAATATCGACGACAAATCAAGGTAACAACATACTCCTTCTAGCATTCTCGATCCGTCCACTGCAATTAGAATTCGATCCTTCGAATATTTTGGTTTACTGCGGTTATTCTCTGCCCTCCCTTCACCCTGGCACAGACTTTCAACGTCGATAGTTCCTGCGATAATTGCAGGCCGAAAACAGCACGCAGGTTCGGTCTGATACTCAATCCCGGCAAGTCCGCGCACACCTTCCTCTGGCGCGTCCACGGCGTCACATTGCAATCAAGTCTTTCAAGGACTTGCGCGCACTCGATTCTCACATGCAGAGACGCTGCGGCTCGCCGCGCAATCGTGATCGCCACATAGTTGCAGAGGCACGCGGTGCATTCCTCCACACTCCCCTACGTCCGTTTTTGCAACCGCGAGTATTCACAACGCTATGACGTTGAATTTTTTATTAGCAGGCTCAAAACAACAGTGCAGGAAAGCCAAGCGTGCAAAACCTGACACGGCTTCCGACGGATTTTCCAAACCACATGATTTGCAACCGCGTTTGATATGCACCGCCGCACGAATATCTGACAAGGCATGTTGCATTGCACATATCCCGGTCTATCAACTCCACTCCGGTGAACCTCTTCTCGACTCCACGCCGACCGCAACCGGATCATGCGCTTCTTCGGTCACACCCCCTCTCAAATCCGAATGAACAACCGGCCTCGCCCTACACAAACCCCAATCGGCTGCTTTCCATGCTCCAGCACCTCGGCCAGCAGAACCGTCATGCAAGGGAGACAACGCCATGCGCCTACCCGTTTTTCTACGCACGACCATGATCGCAATGATCACACTCGTGGGGCTGGCCACGCCGACGCTGGCCGACAGCGGCAGAGTGGCCCTCACCATCTATAAGGCAGGCTGGATCATCGGCGGATCGGGCGGCTCGGGGACATTGCATTTCCGCGGCCGAAGCTATCGCCTCACCCTCGGCGGCCTGGATTACGGCCTGGTGTTCGGTGGCTCCAAGACGATGCTCCATGGGCGGGTCCGGAACATCTCGCGGCCTTCCGACGTTGCGGGCGTCTATGGCGCCGCTGGCGCCGGCCTTGCCGTTGGCGGCGGCGCGCGTGCCATCATTCTGACCAATCAGAAGGGCGCCGTGCTGGAGCTTTCTGGCCGCCAAATCGGCCTCATCGCCAATCTTGATCTCAGCGGGCTGGCCATATCACTCGATTGAGCCGGGTCAGCTTCCGGCGGCCCACCCCAGCAACGGCCAACCAGCCGCGCGGAAAGGCAGAGACCAGACCCAGCCCGCGCCAGCGACGGGCCGAGCCCCTGTCATTGCCATCTGTCAGCGACACGAAGAACTCTACAACGGTGACGTACATTGAATAGAAAATTGAAACGCATCATTTTTTTGGTTTGTCTTGTCATTGTTCTCGTGGGTTCGGCGGTCTTGGGACGCTACGCGTCCTGGGCGCTGAACTGGGAAAATGCCGAGACGCCCTTCGACGAAGTGGGCATCAGTTTACACCAGATGATGCCGGCTTTTATTCAGGCCTGGGGGTGCGAACACTTGAAAGCTGAATTCGCGCAGAAAACCATGCCCCCGCACGGTTGCCGGGCGGAGCAAGGTCGGGGATGGCGCTAACCCTTCC
>JBKDZY010000134.1:0-4126 GCA_047971765.1 Hyphomicrobiaceae bacterium
CACCGACGCCGGCAATGGCGACCATGCTCTATGCCAAGGAAGTGCCGCCCTATGGCGGGGACACGCTGTTCGCCAACATGTATGCCGCCTACGACGCGCTGTCGCCGGGCATGAAGACGCTGGCGCGCAAGCTCAAGACCTACAATCTCTATGACAAGGCCAAGCCGCGCGCGGGCAAGATGGCGGCCAAGGTCACCGAGAAGGACAAGCCGCCCGAGCCGGCGATCCATCCGCTGGTGCGCGTGCACCCGGAAACCAAGCGTCCCGCGCTCTATCTGACGGAGACCAAGACCACGCGTCGCTTCGAAAGCCTTTCCGAGGAGGAAAGCGCGCCGCTGCTGCGCTACCTGCTCGATCACGCGACCCGTCCCGAATTCACCTGCCGGCTCAGGTGGGAAGCAGGAACGCTCGGGCTCTGGGACAACCGCTCGATGATGCACATGGCGCTCAACGATTATCATGGGCACCGGCGCGTCATGCACCGGATCACCATCAAGGGCGAGCGGACTTTCGGCCTCGAGGTGATCGACGCGCGCGCAGCCTGAGGGCCTGCCTGTCCCGGGCCGATCAATATTGCCGGTCGCCCCGGACCTGTGGGCGCCGTCCCGGGCAGTGGCCTACGCCCCGGGCAGCCCTCTGGATCGCCCCATAAGATTGGGCGCGGGTGAGACGCAGAGCACCCGCCGCCGGGCCCGGGGCTGGCAATGCAGCGCACTCCGCAGCGGTGCAATTCATGCCATTATGGCGCCAGGGCGTCTCGCGCCGAAGGTCATCCGGGCCTGCTGCACAACTGCAAGGACATCGCTTCATGGCAAAACTCGATGAAAGCCGGCCCTTCATTGCGGTGCGGATCGCCGTTCTGACCGTGTCGGATACGCGGACACTCGACGACGACAAATCCGGCACGACGCTCGTCGAGCGGTTGACGGAGGCTGGTCACCAGCTCGCCGACCGCAAAATCGTGCGGGATGATGTCGAGCTGATCCGGTCGTGCGTCAAAGGCTGGATTGCCGACAAGGCAGTCGACGTGATCATCACGACGGGCGGCACCGGCTTCACCGGCCGGGATGTCACCCCGGAAGCGATCAAGCCGCTGTTCGAGAAGGAGATCGACGGTTTCTCGACCGTCTTCCACATCATCTCCTACCAGAAGATCGCCACATCGACGGTGCAATCGCGTGCATGCGCCGGCCTCTCTGGAGGCACCTACATCTTCTGCCTGCCAGGATCTCCCGGCGCCTGCAAGGATGGGTGGGACGGCATCCTCAAGTGGCAGCTCGACAATCGGCATCGGCCGTGCAACTTCGTCGAGATCATGCCGCGCCTGGAGGAGCACCGCGGGGCTTGAGACTTCCCGGGATGTGGACTTTCGTCCCGTGGCGTTGCTCATCGGCTGCGATGCAGCGGCATGTCAGGGCTTGGCACGGTCCGAGCCGGTATCGGCATCGGCCTTCGCGTCCGGCGTGCCGCGGCCACCTGTCGGAGGCTGCGGGGTTTTCGCGGCAACGGTCAGGGACAACTGCAATATGGCCGTGCGCAACTGGGCATCGTCCTTCAAGTCCCGCCGCGCGCAACGACCGGTGCCCTGGCGGATATCCAACGACCGGCAGGTCAGATCCTCGGGCATCTGGGCAACCTGGACGTCGGGTGTGATGCCCTTGCCTTCAATCGGCTGCCCGAGCGGAGTCAAATAGCGCGCCGTGGCTATCCGAATGCGGCCTTTGCGGCCGCGCCGATCTACCGGAACAAGGGTGCGCCGGGCACCCCGACCGGCCGTCACCTCGCCGACGACGCGCGCCCGGCGGTTGTCCTGCAACGCGGCGACCAACGCTTCAGCTGCACCAGCCGTGCCGGCATCCACCAGCACTGTCATCGGCTTGCCAGAAAGCACGTCACCGCGCCGGGCCGTCCAGCGGGAGCGTTTGCGGCTCGATCGCTGCTTGAGATTGAGAACTGTACCCCGGTCCAGGAACATGTCGGCGACGGCGCTTGCCCCCTCGGCCATGCCGGTCGCGGTCGCGCGTAGATCCAATACGGCGCCTGAGAACTGCAAGCCGAGCTGCTTGACCGCTGCGCGCAGTTCTGCCGCCAATTGCTCCACGGCATCCGGATCAACGGCTGCAAGGCGAACCCAGATCACGCCCGCCCGTGGTTCGGCAAGATCGATGACCCCGCCCGGCGGATCAATCCTGGCGAGGCGTACGGGTTGAGACCCATCGGCGCTGTTTCGCTCCACGGTCACGGCGTCGCCGTTGCGCACCGCCCTGCCGAACTTCGCGATGAAATCCATGTACTTGAGGCCGCCTGCCGGGGTGCCCGCGATGGCGGTGACGAGGTCACCCGACTTCAGACCGGCTCTGGCTGCCGCGCTCCCGTCAACCGACGACACGATGCGATAGCCCGGACTTTCCCGGCGACGGGGGGCTGGTTCGTGCCGCGCCTCGATGCCGGCGCTGCGTTGGCCCAACGTCTTCGACATGCGCCGCAGGTCCAGGGCGGTGTAGTATTCCGCCTCGGGGTCAACCTTCTCGAGCATTCCGTTGATCGCGCCAGCCAGAAGCTGCTCGCGCGTGGGCTTATAGACGTACCAGCGCCGCGTGATGCGCATGGTGCGCAGCATCAGCTCCAACCGTTCGGCCTGGGCCTGCTCGCCCCTGTCGCGCGCCGAGGCGCCGGTGGTGGAAAAGACTGCCAGGCCCAGGACGCATCCGACTGCGACTGTGGCCAAGACCGCTCGACTGCCTCTGGCCCGGCCTGCCGTCCGCGCTCGCGGGGAATTACACGACCGCCACTGCTGTCTCCTGACACGCATCGGCGGCCCAAAACTCAATCTGGGCCGCTCCCTGGTGCGGATCAAGACTGGCATGTCACAGCGCATGCGTCTCGAGCTATCCTCCCGTGCGCGGCAATCCCGGGATGAGACTGCCTTGAAGGTGACGGCGACGCCAACTGCGCGCCGCCGCACACCTGCACTATTGCTTCGACTTTTCGTCGGGCGTCGCCGGAGCCTTGGGCACGACCGCTTCACCCGACGGTTTGCCAGCCGTCTTGTCCGCGTCAGCCTTGTCCTTGTCGCCGACGACTGGCTTGCTTCCCGGTGTCGGCTCGGGGACCTGGCCACGCAGCAGCTTCAGGGCATACTGGAGCTGGTTGTCCTTCTCGGGCTCCTTGGGCACGTAGGCGGATGAGCCGGACTCTTCCTTCTTCTGCTTCTTGTCCGCCTCGTTCCTGAGGTGGCCGCGCAGGCTCGCCTCGCCGCGCGGCACCAGGGGCCGCTTGAGCTTCTTGAGTTCGTCGGGCAGATCCTCCTCGATGACGACATCCGGATCAATGCCCTTGGCCTGGATCGAGCGGCCGGACGGCGTGTAGTAGCGCGCCGTTGTCAGCCGCAGCGCGCCATTGTTCTGGCCGAGCGGAATGATGGTCTGCACCGAGCCCTTGCCGAACGAGCGCGTGCCAACAATCAAGGCCCGCTTCTGGTCCTGCAAGGCACCTGCGACAATCTCCGACGCCGACGCCGAGCCACCGTTGATCAGCACGATGATGCGCTTGCCATCCGTGATGTCACCGGGACGCGCGTTGGCGCGCTGCGTTTCCTCGAGATTGCGCCCCTTGGTCAGGACGATCGCGCCCTGCTGCAGGAAATCATCAGACACGTTGATGGCCTGATCGAGAAGACCACCAGGATTGTTCCGCAGGTCGATAATGTAGCCCTTCGGGTCCTTGCCGAGCTTCTTCTTCAACGCATCGATCTGTTTCACAAGGTTGGTGTGGGTCTTCTCGTTGAAGGTGGTGATCTTGGCGTAGATGATGTCGTCACCTTCGAGGCGCGACTTGACCGCATTGATTCGGATGACATCGCGCACGATCTTGACGTCGAACGGCTGGTCCTTGCCCTTGCGAACGATCGTCAGCGTGATTGGCGTATTGACCGGCCCGCGCATCTTTTCCACGGCCTGCTCGAGGGTGAGCCCAACGATCTGCTCGCCATCCAGATGCGTGATGAGATCGTTGGCCTGCAGGCCAGCCTTCGCCGCTGGCGTTTCGTCGATGGGGGAGACGACCTTGACGATCTGGTTCTCCAACGTGACCTCGATGCCGAGCCCCCCTAACTCGCCGCGGGTCT
>JBKDZY010000135.1:0-3181 GCA_047971765.1 Hyphomicrobiaceae bacterium
TTGCGGAGTGCAACATGGGTGGCAATGCATTTGCATGGGTCAACTCTTGGTTGATTATTTAACCCTATGATAGATAATGAGGAAATTTGTTCACAAGCTATCCAGAGACGTTCGAATAAAACAAGTATTCAGTAGACAACTCTCCTTCCTTGGGCCCTACTGGTCGGCAGGGAAACATGGGGCTTCCGGACAGAGCGCAATTCTGGCAATCGCGCTTTGAATTGCATGTTCGAATTTTTGGAAGAGGTGGTGTGTAGATGTTCACGCGTAACATTGATTTCGACGAACCGGTTCACAGCAAAAGCGGTTCGGGAGCAGCGGTTGGCGCTGCCACGCCGCCAATGCCACGCGGCAAGTCAGAGCAGAGCGGCGGTTCCCTGTCATCGGGTGCAGCCATGCCGGACGGCCTGGTTGTCGTAGGCAAGGGAACCAATGTGCACGGCACGATCGGGGAGTGCCGCAGGCTCGAAGTTCACGGCATTCTCGAAGGCGACGCGATCGCCGAGGAAATCCTCGTGTGTGCTGGCGGCGGCATCAAGGGAACGGTGCAGGCAGACCGGGCCGACATTCTGGGTGTTTTCGAGGGCACGCTGATCGTCCACGAGCACCTTGAGTTGGGATCGACGGCTGAAGTTACCGGTGATGTGAGCTATCGGAGCTTCGCCATGAAGGCTGGAGCGCGGCTCAGCGGCAACATCATTTGTCAGGCGCAATCGGCCGAGCCGGAATCCGAGGAGCAGCATCCGGAAAGCGCAGACCAGGAGAACGTCATCAAGACGGACATCTGGTCCACGGTTCCGCCCCCTCCGGCAACCGCGAACGGCAATCGCCAGTCTTGAGGTTCGGCAGAACTTGGGCCGGTCAGGCGCAGCCTAGCCGGTCGCTTTGTGATTATATTGGTATTTTTGCCGACAAAAGTATTGCTTCCAAAAAAGCGGCCACCTTCACCGAAGTTTGAAAAGAAACTCTCGTAACGCTGAAAATGTCGTTGCAGGGACGAATATTGGCTGCCGGTGTGAGTAACAAGAAAAGGGTGTCTACAACCTGAGTTGGGAATTTTTGAGCGTTTCAGATTTGGATGGAAGCGCTCAGGCCGCGACAGCGGCTACTGCGGCTCAGGCAGCAAGCGCCGCGCCCGCGCAGGACCAGGCCGCTCCGGTCCCCCGGCAAAAAGCTGTGATTGCGTACCGCGGGCCCGCCCGCTAAAAGCCAGCTCATGGTCAAGACAACCGAGAAAAAAGCCACGTCGGCACGGCGCGCGCCCGCCAGATCCGGGCCCAAGGTCCGTCGTGCCGCAGCGAAGGCCGCCACCAAGGCGCCGCGGATCGGCATCGTCTCGCTCGGCTGCCCGAAGGCCCTGGTCGACAGCGAGCGCATCGTGACCCGGCTTCGGGCCGAAGGTTACGAGATGTCGGCCGACTACAAGGGCGCCGACGCCGTCATCGTCAATACCTGTGGCTTCTTGAACTCGGCCAAGGAGGAAAGTCTCTCGGCCATCGGCGAGGCATTGGCGGAAAATGGCCGGGTCATCGTGACGGGCTGCCTGGGTGTCGAGAAAGACAGGATCCTGGGCGAGCATCCCGGTGTGCTGGCTGTCACCGGTCCGCACCAGTATGAGGCCGTGATGGAAGCGGTCCATGATGCGGTGCCGCCGTTGCACGATCCCTTCGTGGATCTGGTTCCCCCCGAGGGCCTGCGGCTCACGCCGCGCCACTACGCCTATCTGAAGATTTCCGAAGGCTGCAACAATCGCTGCACGTTCTGCATCATTCCCGCAATTCGCGGCGATCTGGTCTCGCGCCCTGCCGCGCAGGTGATGATGGAAGCCGAACGCCTTGTGAAGGCCGGGGTGAAGGAGCTGCTCGTCATCAGCCAGGATACGTCGGCCTATGGTGTCGACCTCAAGTATGCCGAAAGCCCCTGGCGCGGCAATCCGTTGAAGGCGCGGTTCTTTGATCTGGCCGAGGCGCTGGGTTCGCTCGGGGCCTGGGTCAGGTTGCATTACGTCTACCCCTATCCCCACGTCGACCAGGTCCTGCCGCTCATGGCGGACGGCAAGGTGCTGCCCTATCTCGACATCCCGTTCCAGCATTCGTCTCCTGCCGTGCTCAAGGCCATGCGCCGCCCCGCACACCAGGAGAAGACGCTGAAACGCCTCGAGACGTGGCGGCGTCAGGTGCCGGATCTCGCGCTGCGCTCCACGTTCATTGTCGGTTTCCCGGGAGAGACCGACCGGGATTTCGAGCATCTTCTGGACTTCATCGCGGAAGCGCGCCTGGCCCGTGTCGGCTGCTTCAAATACGAGCCCGTTGAGGGGGCTGTCGCCAATGATCTGCCGGGCGCCGTGCCTGAAGAGGTCAAGGAGGAACGCTGGCATCGCTTCATGTCGGCGCAGCAGCAGGTGTCCGCCTCCATCCTGAAAGCCCGTGTCGGCCGCGAGATCGATGTGCTGATCGACGAGGTGGACGAGGAAGGCGCCATCGGCCGTTCGGCCTGGGATGCGCCGGATATCGATGGCTCCGTTTTCCTCAACGGCGAGACGAAGCTGGCACCCGGCGACCTGGTGCGCGCACGGATCCTCCATTCCGACGAATACGATCTCTGGGGCGCGCTGTAGAAGGTTCGCGCGCGCTTCCGGCCCGGCTGCCGGTGCAGACCCCATCGGCAGGACCGGGAAGACGTCCTTTGCCTCTGCGACGATGACGGTAATCAAGCGTGCAACACACCACCACACGGCCTCCCCTTCCGGGCAGGATTGACGATTATGCCTATTTCTTCGATTTCGACGGCACATTGGTCGAAATCGCGCCGCGGCCTGACCAGGTGAGGCTCGAAGCGCAGACACGACAGAGCCTCGCCAGCCTGAAGTCCCGCGTCGGGGCGGCGGTCGCCATCGTCACTGGGCGCGAAATTTCCGTGATCGACACCCTCTTGAGCCCGCTGCATCTGCCGGTGGCGGGGGTTCATGGCCTGATGCGGCGCGATGCCAATGGGCGCATGCACGAAGTGCCGCCAGCCGATCGGGACCTGGGGCAGGCTGCCGACATGGTCGATCGGCTGGCGGGCCGCCATGATGGCCTGCTCGTGGAGCGCAAGTCGCGTGCGGTGGCGCTGCATTTCCGTGCCCGTCCGGACTGTGCGCCCCTGTGCCATGACATCATGCGGCAGGTCGTCGAGACCC
>JBKDZY010000136.1:0-7443 GCA_047971765.1 Hyphomicrobiaceae bacterium
ACCCTCGAGGATTGAGGTCTGCGCCTCTCCCGGGATGCGTGTCGGTACGGTTGTACCCAATATCGGCGGTACCAGAGATTGTCGGCCTGTAGCCGGAGTTGGCGCGAGCAACTTCTTCGTCTGTCGCCCTCTGGCGCGCGCGCTCGGCATCGAGCCTTGGATTGTATCTATAGGCAGAGGCTGCCGCGTCTCTCAGAGACTCGGCCGATGCAATATCGGCTTGCAGCGAGCCAATCGCCAATCCAGCCGCCACAACGAGCGCTTGAACAGCCACTCTTTGCGCCAGACAGGGAGCGGTTGATGAATTTGCGCTTTTCATGCCCTCGCCATCAGTCAATTTAGGAATACTCGAGCCATACATGCCCAGAAAGAAACACAAGAGGGCTTGAGGTCGGGCCTAAACTGATTCGCCAGCCAGCCACAGCACTAGCGGCAAGGAACATGCTTCCATATGACGAAATTGCACTATTTTGCGCAGACCGTGTCATCAAGACAACGGAATTGGGCGTGTGGCGCGCCCGTTCTTATCTGCCGAATTGCTTAATAAAAGGTTCACAACGTCAGCGGTCCAACCGTGGACGCACCGAACGCGCAACCATGGCGCGTGATCAGAACTCGAACTCGACCTTCTTCGCGCATCCGGGAAGCATTGGCCCCTCGGCATCGAAGAGCCATCGCCGATCCCAGCTCATCCCGTACCTTTGCCACAGATACGCCTTGCCAACGCCGTCCTCGTCGATGATGGCGGCAAGCCTGCCGCCGTCCTTCAACTGATCCAGCAACCCAGGCAGTATATCTGACACCCGTCCACCAACCAGGATCGCGTCGAATGGACAAGCGTCGGAATATCCCGATGTCAGCTTTCCGTTCACAACCTCGACGTTCGAGAGGCCGAGCGCCGCCAGATTATCACGGGCGACAGAGGCCATCCCATCCGAACTTTCGAGTGCCACCACCTTCCGGCAGAACTGCGCGAGGACGGCCGCCGAATACCCGGTCGCCCCCCCGATATCGAGCACCACCGCATCGTCGGGGATGGCCAGGCCCTGCAGCAGCTTGGAAAGGGTACGGGGCGCCAGCAGTGCGCGGCCTTGCAATGGGGCCTCGCCGCCAAGCGACAGGTCGTCATCCATATAGGCGACCGCCTTGCGGTCCTGCGGGACGAAGGTTTCCCGTGGCACGGCCAGCATCGCGCGGGCAATACGCCGATCAGTGACGTCGCTGGGACGCACCTGGGAATCGACCATATTCTTCCGTTGGACGGCGCTGTCCATTTGGTGCCCCTCTCGTCGATCGAGCCTTAGGTTTCCATGCCTTCGTGCAAAGAACGAATAGTAGCTAAGTGAGGCGCGTGGCAAGTGGTCACCGCGCCGGGATTCGCAACTTGGCCGCGTCAATCTCTCGCAATACCGCATACCGCCATGCGCCTGGTCATCAGAAATATTCAGCTAACCCCATGAAATCCTGATTGAACAGGCTAATGCTACCGCTCCCTGTCGGACGCACCTCGATAGCCCTCATGCACCAACCGGGATTAAGGACGTTGCGTCTCAGCCAGGGGCCATGATACATCACCCCGCTCGCTTTGGTTGACCCAAGGGGTGGCACCCCTTTGCGGCCCATCCAGAGCAAACGAGGCCACGTGGCGGAGTGGTTACGCAGCGGACTGCAAATCCGTTTACATCGGTTCGAACCCGGTCGTGGCCTCCACTCCAGACTACCGCAAATTGCAGAGCCGGATCAGCCCCGCAGGCAGATATGCGGCGCTTCGCTGACTGCGGAGAGCGGCACCGTCATCGAACTGCAACGGTCGATCCGACATCTGGACGGCGCGCACCAGCTATGCATTGACTTGTGCGCTGCAACATGAGACAAGCTCCGATCGCTTGCCTGATGCGAGCGACGATCAACATTTCGCAAGCGTGTAGCTTCAGGGCGCAATCCCGGCACCACAGCCGCCAGCCCCCGATCCCCCAGGCGAGATGTTCTGTCTATCTCAACATAGATCGGCGTCCTAGGACACGCAGGACACCCCGTAAGAAAACTGGCCATCGGCCTTGTCGGCGCACGCGTGTCGGCCGGGATATCCGTATGATTGGCCAAAATGAAAGATTAGATCTTTTGACGCTGTTCAACGAACTCGGACTTTCAGCCACGCTTCTCGGCAACCTCGAAGCGGAAGGCTATGACCGGCCGACACCTGTTCAGGCCCAGTCCATTCCTGGAATTCTGGCTGGCAAGGACCTGCTGGGCATCGCCCAGACCGGCACCGGCAAGACAGCGGCGTTTGCCCTTCCCATCCTCCAGCGCCTGACAGAGAGCAATACGCCGGCCGTCCGCAATGCCTGCCGCGCACTCGTACTTGCACCAACCCGCGAGCTGGCGGCACAGATCGGCGAGAGCTTTCGCACCTACGGCCGCAACCTGACACTTCGCACGGCCGTCATTTTCGGTGGCGTCAGCCATCGGCCGCAGATTGCCCAGATGTCGCGTGGCGTGGACATTCTTGTCGCGACACCCGGCCGCCTCATCGACCATATGATGGAACGCAACATCACGCTGGCCCAGACCTCCGTCTTCGTCCTGGACGAAGCCGACCAGATGCTGGACCTCGGCTTCATGCCTGCCATCCGCCGCATCGTGAAGGCGCTGCCTCGCCAGCGCCAGAACCTGTTCTTCTCCGCCACCATGCCGCACGACATCGCCGCCCTGGCGAGCGACCTGTTGCATGATCCCGTGCGCGTTTCCGTTGCCCCGGTCGGGACGACCGCCGAGAAGGTCGACCAGCGGGTGATCCACATCGACCGGCGCCGCAAAAGCGCGCTCCTGGCCGAGCTGCTTGCGGATACGGACATGCAGAGGACGCTGGTTTTCACGCGCACCAAGCGCGGTGCGGACCGCCTGTGCCGCTACCTCGAGACGGTCGGCATCGGCAGCAGCGCC
The DNA here is from genome assembly GCA_047971765.1 of Hyphomicrobiaceae bacterium. Classification (GTDB taxonomy): domain Bacteria; phylum Pseudomonadota; class Alphaproteobacteria; order Rhizobiales; family Hyphomicrobiaceae. The sequence continues at coordinate 2,944 of JBKDZY010000136.1, forward strand.
ATTCACGGCAACAAGAGCCAGCGTCAGCGCGAAGTCGCGCTTGAAGACCTGCGCTCGGGCGACAGCCGGGTGCTGGTCGCAACCGACATCGCGGCGCGCGGCATCGACATCGACGGCGTGACCCACGTCATCAACTATGAACTGCCGGAAGTACCGGACGCCTACGTCCATCGGATTGGCCGCACCGCCCGTGCGGGTGCCGACGGCAAGGCCATCGCCTTCTGCGATCCCGAGGAAAAGGGTCTTCTGCGCGCCATCGAACGGCTGATCCGCATGTCGATTCCAGCCGAGGACCGCCGCGGCGACACCTCACTGGAAGTCCAGGTCAGCCCGCCGAGGCAGCATGGCCGCCAGCACCATCAGCGCGGTGGGCCCGAACGCCACGCCGGTCGTGGCCGGGCTCCGGGCTCGGGCCGTGATGAGGAAAGCGCAAACGACCGCAGGCGTAAACCAGGCCGGCCCAGCCACGAGCAACGCCGTGGCAGCCCACGGCGCGACGCCGATCACGCCGCGCATGGAGCGCCACGCGCCAGGGAAGACCGCCCGCATGATGCCCCGGCCGAAAGCAGGCAGCGCCCCGGGCGTCCGCCACGCGACAGCCGCAGGCCACGACACGCTGAAGGTGCCCCAGGCGAAACCCGTCACCACGAGCACCGGAACAAGGAGTCCCGCCGGAAAAAAACCGGCGAGAAGATTGCGATCCGCGGGCCGGAGCCAGTTGCTCAGCCGGGCAGCGACACCCCGCGCGAACAATCCGCAACACACCGCCCCCATCGCGGCAAGCGGCCCTTCGCCAAAGGTGGCGACGGCCAGAACCGGTTCCGCCGTCATCGCGACAAGCAGCCACATGCTGATGGGCACCGCCCGCGCAAGCATCGGGGACAGGCAACGAGCCAATAACCCGCCGTCGCCCGTTCAGGCCCTCCCGTCGAGAGGGCCTGCTTTGCGGGGCAGCCCCGAAATCAAAAAGAATGGAGAACAGCCATGGCGCGTATGAAGCCAAAGACGAAATCAGAAAACGTCCTGTTCGACATTTTCTACGTCGATGGCACCCAGTCCTCGAACCGGCGGGTCCCCGCAGAACTTATCGGCGGCCTCGAGGGTGACGCCCCCGCCGAAGCCTATATTCGCGAGCTTGAGCGCGAAATTGCTGAACGTTCGGGCAAGCCGCGCCCGGAAATCAAGTCCATCGAACGGGTCAAAAAACGCTGACTGGAGAGGCGCGGTCCTCGGCGTCCTGCTGACAAGCCCCTGCCGCAGCGAGAGGTGCCCCCCATGGCAGCGGATCAGCCCTCTGCCAGTTCAAGTAGAACGCCGTTGGCATTGGCAGGCGCCACCTTCACGACCTCATCGGTCACCACTGCAGCTTTGCCACCAACCGCCTTGGCCGCAGCCGCCGCACTGCTGACTTTGAGACCAAGCGTGATCGCACCCTCATCCGGCAAACCGTCGAGCGCCACGCCCGGATGCCGGGCTGCAAGCTGCACCCGGTCGATGAACTCGAAGTTGCCACGCCCCGAGCCGGTTTCAACACGATAGCCGCCATCCGCCAACCTCTCTGGTGAGCGTGCGATGAGCCGTCCCATATGCCGGGCCGCCGCCATCGGATCGGTCGACAGCATTTCGACCCGGTCGATCCGGTAGGCGGTATTCGCGTGGCGGGTCAGCTCCGGAATCCAGACATATTCCCGCGTCAGGTGCTGGCAGGCGAAGACCCGGATACCTCCGGGCCGTTCTTCGATCGGCCACACGAAAGTCCGGAACGCCGCCTGCACCTCGCGCTTGTCCGGCAGTTCGACCGGTCGTCCGAAATCATAGGGGCCAAGCGCCGCAAATCCCATGGACTTGAGTTCCGCCACACCTTCGTCGGCATCCGTACCAGTGAAGGCCGCCCGTTCGATCCCCTCGCCCCGGCGCTCCAGAAAGGTCCTGGCTGGCGCATTGCGGTCTGTTTCGGCAACCACCCCGATCAGTTCCAGATAATCGTGCTTCAGCATGATGGTGGTGTTGGCTGTTCCCATCGCGGCCGAATGCAGGCCGCGTGGCGACACCGTGAAGCCGAGGCCGCCCCAGACCTTGGCGCCGGCATCGAGATCGATGGTCATGACCACAACGTGGTCAAGACCGATGATGGATCGCATGGGCATCAGCCACCCCTCCGCATGTCGCTTGGATACGTCAGTGGACACGGTCGCAGAGGCCCGCACATCGCGTCAACTGCCGAAAGAGCCATGTGCTCGGGGAACGCCTCGCAATCCCGGACAAATAGGCCACCAAGGCCTGGCATGGCCCCGCAGGACATCCGCCCCCAGACCGGGCACCACCACGCACGAAACAAGGCATGGCCGTTCCGATCCACACCACGAACCGCCTATAGCACTTCAGGATAGGATCGAGCGCTCAGGCCGCGACTGCGGCCGGGCGATTAGGCGCCACGCCCGCGCAGAACCAGGCCTTTAGCCCTGTGCGGTCCGTGAGCGAAAACAACCAGACCCGATCCCGGATGCCCCGGAATTGCTCTAATGCTGCCCTGAAAACCCACCCGTCATCCGCCGACGGGCCTGTCCACACGTCTCGGCAAGGCTAAGGGCGACGAACCGCGGCGCCATCAGCAGGTACCGGCGCCACAACCGCTTCGGTTCCGACGCCAGCCGATGCAGCCACTCCAGGCCATTGTCACGCATCCATTTCGGCGCCCGCTCGATCCGGCCGGTGTGAAAGTCGAAGGCCGCGCCAACACCAATCAGGATGCGTCCCTGGAGTTCGCGCTCATGGTCCAGCATCCACTGCTCTTGCTTGGGACACCCAAGGCCGATCCACACGATATCGGCTCCCGAGGCATCAATACGCGCGATATCGTCACGGCTCTCGTCGGCACTCAGCGGCCGAAACGGCGGACAGTGCGTGCCCGCAATGTTGATGCCCGGATAATGGCGGGCCAGTCGTTCGGCGAGCTTGCCCGCAACGCCTTCTGCACCGCCATAGAAATAGTGGCTCCAGCCCTCTTTCTCCGAGTGCTCGCAAATCAGGCTGAGAAGATCGGGGCCGGGCACGCGGCCAATACGCTTTTCACCCCGCAACCGGCTGACCCATACCAGCGGCGTACCATCCGGTACCACCATCTGCGCGCCGCGAAGCGCCCGCATGTGCTGGGGATCGTCATGGGCACGCATCAGGCTGTGGACATCGCACGCGCAGACATATCGGGGCGATGCCACACCTTGCCGCCGCTCCGCGATCCATTTCGCAATCGTGTCCAGGGCCGACATCTTGTCGACAACACTGACCGGCACACCGAGGATATCAATCCGGTCTTGGACCGTTGCCGTTACCATCTCTACACCTACTGCACATGCTGGAGGAATACGCCCTCCTTCACCCGCCCAAACCACTCAGAGCGCGGATTATTGATCCGCTATATCCCCAAACGGAACACCTGTGAACGATTTTGTACCCATATCTGTTTGTTCACTGAGCCGATGAAGCCGTCACGAAATCCCTGGTCCGGAACCGCAACGATTGAAGAGGCAACGCAGCCCCACCGCAGCCGCCATTCGGGCGGTTTCGGCGGGCGACAGGCAGCGAACGCAAGTTTCTTGCCATATTTCCGCGGACAATCATCTCTAACCGGTCGATCAGGACAGGCATCATCGGCACCGGCTTTCCGGGATCATCGTCCACGATGCAATGAACCAGTTGGCCCCGCCCCGACGGTTTCGGCCCATGACTTGCATTCTCATGCCTGAGCGAACACGCCCCGGCACTGATCGAGGCATGCGCCACGTTCCAGCTGATGGCTACGGAAACGAGTTATGGAAATGACAAGGGCAAGAACGAGTCGGCAGGCGCACATTGCGCCCAACGACCTCTTCGAACTGCCCGTCATACGACCTAAAGCCATTCTGGAGGCGCTCTGGCGCCGCAAACTGGCGATTCTGGCGACAATTCTCACCTGCATGGTGCTCGGCACAATCGTCGGGTTGTTGATCCCACGCACCTACACATCCTCGACACAGATCCTTCTGGACCCGCGCGGCCTCCGCGTGCTGGACAAGGATATCTCCCCCGTTGCCCGCGAGGCCGACCAGAGCGTGTCGGTGGTCGAAAGCGAGATGCGCTTCATGGCCTCGGAACTTGTGCTGAACCGGGTCGTGAAGCGTCTCGATCTGGCACACTCGTCAACGATTATGGGATCCCAGGCAGCAAGCGGCAACGAGCCGGATGTGCTCACCAGGCTGATCCAGGATCTGCGTGCACTCTCGAAACAACTCCTCGGTCGGGACGCCGACATGGCCCTCGACGCCGAACAGTTGGCCCTCGCCAAGCTGCAGAAGCTGGTTCACATCCCGCGCCAGCCGAACACCTACGTGATCGACGTGCAGGCAAAGACCGAGAACCGCGAACTGTCGGTCAAGATCGCCAATGCCATTGCCGAAGAATACATCGCCGCCCGCTTCAAGAGCCGCAACCAGACCTCCGAGCGCGCCGCCGCCTCGATCA
>JBKDZY010000137.1:0-1961 GCA_047971765.1 Hyphomicrobiaceae bacterium
ATCGCACTGCAGAGGTCAGGGGTTCGATTCCCCTCGGCTCCACCAATCGTCTTTTTAAATCGTTGAATTTGTTTGTGCTTTTAGATTGAAATCAGGATCACCCCACAACCTGTCTCACAAAACATCTGCGATGCAGTGGCGCTGCCTGAGACCGATCGAGACTTTCGGAGGTATGGCGTATGGTGCCCCGGTACGCCATTGAGCGTCGGGTGATCGGGGAGTGGAAGCCAAGATGTCGGCACGGCATCTCGCGTCCGACCTTTTGCAACTGGAACGCCAGATTCAGCGGCACGGAGGTTTCCGACGCGAAGCGTTTGAAGCCGCTCGTCGAGGATGTGATGGCCAACGCGACCTTCAAGGAGATGTTGCGAAAAAACTTCAGGCGCCTGGCGATCCTCGTGCCCCCTCAGGCTTTGCCGGAATTGGTCTAGGTGGAGACACAGCAATGCCAAGGGTGCGGGCTCGCACATCGCGCGCTGCGGCGTTGCAGGTCCACGTCTGGCATGATGCCGGGTTGCCGCAAAGCTGGCACGTGTGGCGTTCGCGGGTCTCTGGCTTGCACGATCACCGTGATTGCGCCTGCGCTCTGCGCGCTTGACGCCACAGCACCATGGCGCCGGCTCCCCAGATGCAACGCAGGGCAATCATCGCCGCGCTGGAAGAAAAATGTCCCGTCAGTAGAATTTCGACACCCGGCAGCAATGCGGCGGCCAACACCGCACCCTTGCTCGCCTCGAACAGTTCATCAATCATGTCATGCATAGCGAGACCAAATCGTTCAAATCTATAAGCAAGTGTCTGAAGTCCTCGTCCCTGGTCCGCGGAATTCCACAGGTCAGGTTCGGCGAACCTCCTGCTGCATCCGCCGCGCAAGAGGCATGAGAGGCCCCGCACCCGTCATCGGGACAACCGGTTCCAACGGTGCGCTCGGGCGGGATTCGGCATTCCCGTTGGCAGGTGGACGCCTTGGCGACGGCATGTGGGATTTCGATGATTACTGGGAAGCACATTACGGAACGACGCCCAAGCCCGCCGCGCTGCAGGGCTATTCCACCACCAATCCGCCCACCCGCTATGATGTCTATCGGGCTGAAATCGCATCGATCGGCACAGGTGCGACCAATGATCTGGTTGCCCACGCCAATGCCAACCAGGAGGTCGGCGCACCGATGTGCTATTCAGGTGGAACGCCAAGCAGTACGCCCGATCGGCGCGTGCTCTACGTTGCGATCATCAATTGTTCCCAGCTTGACGTGCACGGAAACACGGACACGAATTTGCCTGTTGCGGCATTTGGCAAGTTCTTCCTGACGGAGCCGATTCCGAAGTCACCCGCCCCTGAAGCCGGAACGATTTTTGCAGAGCTGATAGATCTCGCCGAACCCGGCAATGCGTCGGCTTCCAACGACATCACGCATGATCTCGTCCAGCTCTACCGCTGAGAAGGTTTCTGAGACCAGATATTGGGACAAGGGCTAATGTTTCGACTTCTAACCAGATTTCGGCGCGGAGAGGCGGGGGCGGCGCTGGTCGAATTCACGATACTCACGCCCATTCTGCTGTTTATTGGCGGCGGGATCGTGGAGTTTGGAAATGCACTCTACAGCTATCACGTCGTCGATACCGGCGTGCGGGATGCAGCGCGCTATGTGGCACGTTTCAAGGTGCCTGCCGATCACTATGACGATGCCAAGTCTCTGGCAATCACCGGGTCTGTTGGCGGGACGGAGCAGCGCTTGTCCTGGTGGGACGCCTCATCGATCAGCATCACCACATCGACCGAGTCGAACTCGATTGATGCGACTACCGGAGAGCGGCCCTACCGCGGGCCTGATGTCATCACCATGATCCGCGTATCGACCAATGCGGCCTACCCCGGTGTGGGATTCCTGTCCTATCTCGGTATCGGCTCGCCCATGACGATCTCCCTCTATCACGAGGAGCGGGTGATCAATGAATAG
>JBKDZY010000138.1:0-3308 GCA_047971765.1 Hyphomicrobiaceae bacterium
GGGCGACGTGCCTCTGGCATTCCTTATTGCATTGCGGTAGAAAGTTTGTCCGGACAGGACGCCTTCAAGGAGATTCTCGATGCACGGAACCAGAGACGTGACCCCCGGCGACGGACTGGTCCTCGCGGAGTTCCGTGGCAACGGCGATGCCATCATCGAACCGGGCGACGAGGGCACGGCCGAAGGCCTGACCTACGTTTTCGACGGACACCCATCCGGCGCCGAGACCATGGAAGTTGCCCCCGGCATTCTCTGGGCGCGCATCCCGCTTCCCTTTCGGCTCAACCATGTCAACGTCTGGCTCATCCGTGAAACCGACGGCTGGACCATCATCGACACGGGCACCTCGGATCCTGTCGCCCGCGCGGTCTGGGATGAACTGCTCGCGGGCACGCTGTCTGGCGCCCCGATTGTCCGCCTCGTCGCCACGCACGGCCACACCGATCACGTGGGCCTTGCCGGATGGCTGCATGAGCGTTCCGGCGGCGTCCCCTACCACATCACGTTGACCGAATGGCTGCACGCCCAGCTGCGCGTGGAAGAAGCCAAGACACCGCTCGGCCCCTATGCCCTGCGCTTCCTGCAGCGCCACGGCTGCGACCAGGAGACGATCGCCTCGTTCAACAACGACCGCACCAAGACGCGGACCTACATGGGCGCCTTGCCCGAAGAGATGATCCGCTTGCGTGACGGCGAGACAGTCCGGTTCGGTGGCCGCGACTGGGAAGTGCTGGTGTGTGGCGGGCACGCGGCCGCGCACGCCTCGTTCTGGAATGCCGAGGAAAATATCCTCATCGCCGGCGACCAGGTGCTTTCCAAGATCTCGCCGATGATCGGCGTCTTCCCGAACGAGCCCGAGGCCAACCCGCTCGCCGAGTATCTGACGTCGCTGAACCGTTTCCACCACCTCTCGGCTGACGCGCTCGTCCTGCCCTCGCACGGCTTCCCGTTCTATGGCCTGCACAACCGGGTGGATGAACTGGCGTTGCACCACAAGTTGCGGCTGGAGGCGTTGCTGGACCTCATGCACAAGCCAACGGACGCCATGACCTTGGCCCACGGTCTCTTCACGCGCGCCGTCGCTGAAGGCCAGGGCCGTCACGCCTTCGCCGAAACCCTGGCCCACGCCCATTACCTCGTTGATAGCGGTCACGCGACCAGGATCTCGGCCAGCAAGGACCGCATCCTGTTCCAGAAGACGTAGGCTGCGCCGGACGCTGGTTCCGTACAGCCGCTGCGGCGCAAACGACAGGCGTCGCCAGCCTGCGTGAAAGGCACGCGGCCCGTTGTTTCCCGTTGCTGCCAGCTTCCTGTGTCTTCTATTAGCAGAAGCTGTTGCTGAAAGTCCGTCGTTCAACGGTCTGCGCCGCGCGACGGGATGACGGCAGACGAACGCCTTGGGCCCGGAGTGGACGTGGCAGCCTGATGCATGCGCGAGACCGGGAGATGCCTGTCTCGCCGGTTACTCACACCCCTATCCAGTGGAGCACGGACCATATGTTTCCCCTGTCGGCTCTTCTTACCCGCATGATCAACACCGGCACGCTGACCGTCACCGACGCCGCCGGCGAACGACACACCTTCGGTGGCAGGTTCCCGGGCCCCGCGGTCACGATGAAGCTCTCCGACCCCGGTCTCTATCGCTCCCTCGTGTTCAATTCCGAGCTTGCCGCTGGCGAAGCCTACATGGACGGCACGCTCACATTCCCAGGCTCCAGTTTGCGTGCGTTTCTCGACCTCATGTCGATCAATCGGAACGACCGCCCGCCGACATCAATGCAACGCGCCGTCGGCTCCACCACCCGGATGTTCAAGCGGTTCCAGCAATCCAACCCCATTGGCCGCGCGCAGCAGAACATCGCCCACCACTACGACATCGGCAACGCGCTCTACCGGTTGTTCCTCGACGAGGGGCTGTTCTATTCCTGCGCCTATTTCGAGACTGACGATAACACCCTCGAGGAAGCCCAACGGGCCAAGTGCCGCCTGATCGCGGCCAAGCTCGGTCTCAGGCCCGGCCAGAAGATTCTCGACATCGGCAGCGGTTGGGGTGGGCTTGCCATCTATCTGGCCCAGATGGAGGACGTCGAGGTCCTGGGGGTGACACTCTCGAAAGAGCAGCACGCACTCGCCCAGGAGAGCGCACAAAAGGCAGGCGTTTCGGACCGGGTCAGGTTCGAGCTTCGGGACTACCGCGAGCTGGATCGGAAATTCGACCGCCTCGTGTCCGTCGGCATGTTCGAGCACGTCGGCGTGCCACGCTACGATGAGTTTTTCCAGCATGTGAACAAGCTGATGCCCGACGACGGTGTCATGCTTCTGCACTCCATCGGCCACATGAGCCCGCCGTCCACGGCCAGCCCGTGGCTGCGCAAGTACATCTTCCCCGGCGCCTACTCGCCAGCTCTCTCCGAAGTATTCCCCGCTGTCGAACGCAATCGCCTGTGGGTGACGGACTGCGAGTTTCTTCGCCTCCACTATGCCATGACGTTGAAGCACTGGCACACCCGCTTCGAGGCGCATCGCGCCGAAATCCAGGGCATGTATGACGAACGGTTCTGCCGCATGTGGGAGTTTTATCTCATCAGTGCCGAAATGATGTTCCGCACCGGTGCCCAGGAAGTCTTCCACCTCCAGCTTTCCCGCAAACGCGACGCGTCCCCCATCCGCCGTGATTACATGATCGACGTCCAGCGCGAGCTGAAGAGACGAGAAGCCGAACGCCTCCCCAGGCTCGCACGGACAACCGCCTAACCGTCTGCGCAACCGGGGGGAATGAACCGGCCCGCCACCAAACACCACTGGCGTTGCCTGGAGGCATCCTGGGCCGATGCAATGCACTCCAACCTGCTATGCAGGAGGGAAACCGGCCGGTTGGACATTGAATGTGAGGCCTGCACAGTCGATGACGTCCGCTGTCACTTGCGGACCGGCTCGAGAACGGCATGCACTATCGTGAATTATAATGGTCGAGCCAGGAGCTCAGGCCGCGCGGAGCGGGGCCGTATTGGATCGGGCCGTCGGTGCCCGGCCACATGAGCCCGTCGACCATCATCCAGCCAAACACGCCTGCGCTCCAAAAGACAAAGCCCGCGCCCAGCATATTTGCCAAGGGGGCGCCTGACTTCATCCACTCGCCGGGCCAGATAGGCACAACCAGAAAAACAAGGATCGGTAGTGCTGCAGCAAAAAAGAAGGGGCTGACATAGGTAGCTGAGAAAGGCTATTTTTGTCAGATGGTTAGAGCTAGACGTCGGAGCAGGCTTGCGAGAAGTATCCAGATCGAGCTTCTGAAGTACTTCTGCGCA